>JBQCDM010000298.1:0-5457 GCA_051961235.1 Nucleicultricaceae bacterium (SeqCode) | reverse complement strand
TTTTATCAATCGCGATACCAGTTGGAAGCGCAGAAAATTTACCACCCAACTTGCAAAATAACTTCCTAAAATCGCCAAAGGTGTATGGAAATGATTCGTTAGAATCAGGACATACGCAATATGCATTCCCCAAAAAGGGAAATGCGGTTTTGGAAAACTTGCCTTCTCGAATATCAAACCCTATAATGTGACAGTCACGAAAAAATGGAAAAAATAAATGAGCATTTCAGATTTAGAACGACAAAGAAATCGAAGAAAAAAAATGAGGTCTAGCAATTTTTCCTATGTACAGGTTTGGGTACCTAAAGATAGAGCTCTGGAAATCAAATCAATAGCTATGCGGATGAGAGAGGAAGGATCTAAAGATACAGAACCGAGTAAGAAGCAATTAGAGTTTGCTCAATTTTTGTGCGATAAAAAAGGCCTTAAAATTCAAAATGAAGTTCTGACAAGCTCTAAGAAACTTTCGGAATGGTTGAACAAGAATAAGAAAAAACCAGACAAGGAAAAAGTTTGATAGAACGATAAGGGGTTGTCATGAGAAATGGATTCAGATAAGTTAAACGTGACCCAAAGGTGATACTAACACCTCTGAGCCACTAACCATAACTAACGATAAAGGAGTTAATCATGGCTGAACATGATATACAAAAATCTCGCCATCTAATAAAGCATTTAGAAGAGGAAATGATGTTTCTGAGCACAATCGTGTCTCAGATACAAAGCTTATCGTCTCAAGCGCAGTATGCTTCTTCTGGCATTAAACGGACATGGTTTGATATTGAACAAATCCATAAAGATTGGATTCAAGATACTGAAAACTCATAAAAAGAGTCCCTCAGAACATGGAGAAAAAATAGACTATCTGTGTTCTGAGGATCCTTTTAGAATGATAAAAACAAATGAAAAAGAGTAATTTATGAGAAAATTTCTTAACTTAATTTTCGAGAAACTAGCGCAAAAAACAAGACAAAAAGAACCCCAAGGAATCATTTTAGAAGCACTCATACAGCCCAAAGAGAGTCCTCTTAAATCTAAAAAACCATCTAAAAGAACCCCAAAAAAGAAAACGGAAATAAAGGGTTATAAAGAAAATCCGGCCAGAGATCTTATAGAAATGATGGAAGTTCCTTTCTTAGCACTCTCAAAGAACCGCCGAAACCCAATTGTATATGAAAGCCAAGATGGCACACGTAAAGTTAAAGTAACTCGCCATACGGGGCATTTTCTCGCCAGCATTTACGACTGGGACATTATTCTATTTGTAGCAAGTAAGATGCAGGACATCTTGAATTCCGGTTCAGATATTCCTCCTCGTACAATGATTATTCCTAGGCATGAAATACTAACTGCAATCCGAAAACATAACGTCAATACACAACAAAAAGAATTGGAAAATAGTCTTCAAAGATTAAAACGTACAGCAATAGATACAACCATTAGAAATGAAGACTATCGATATAAATCCGATTTTGGGTTCTTAGATAGCTGGGAATATACAGAGCGCAAGGACATAAAAGAAATCAAAATAACCCTTTCACAATGGTTATATGATGGAATCTGTGTGCAAGGATCTTTGTTAAAGGTGGACCCTTCTTATTTTAGTATAACTTCAGCTCTTAAGAGGTTTCTCTATAGAACGGCACGAAAGCACGTCGGTAAAAACGAAAAGGCATGGAAGTTCTCTATTGAGAAACTTTATGAAAAGTCAGGAAGTGAAAGAGAATTTAAGAAATTTAAAAGCGATCTAAAAGCTACGGTGTTGGCAAATGATATTCCTGGATATAGAGTTCAGTGGATTCAAGAAGGTAAGAAATCTTTTGTTTTGTTTAATATCTTAACACACATAGAACAGATAGAAAGGACAGTAGATGATATTGAGGAGTGCATTGAAGAAGAAAATATGAAATTCGAAAGGGGGGATATCACGGACCTTATATCAAAGGATCGCGGACCTTAATAATCATGTGGATAAAGTTTAGTAGGCCAAAGGATCGCGGACCTTATGTCAAAGGATCGCGGACCTTATGTCAAAGGATCACGGACCTTATGTCAAAGGATCACGGACCGAAACACCCCTCAACACCCCAGAAACAAAGGTGGTGTAGTCTCCTAAAACTTATTAAAACTAAATATAAAACTCTTTAAAACCACTTTTTCCTGTGGATGAATTTCTGAAAATCGAAATTTTTGAGGAAGTTTTTTCCCCTTAAATCGCTTCGCTCGTAAGATAATAATTTTTACTTCTTAGTTCGCTACGCTCACAAATCCATAAATTTGTAATTCCTCTCTCGCTATGACTGTCAAGAGCGCTTCGCTAAAGCTCCGCGTCACTTCGTGATGGCCTTCGGCCACTCCTGACAGCCGCGAGAGAAGGAATTGTTTGCTTACCAGACGCTAATGGCGAGAAGGACGCCATTAGCGTCTTCTCTAAGATCAAGATTTTCCAACTTGGTCTCCGAAGCTTGCATCAAAGAGCTGTTGCTGAAGGCAACATGTAAGCGCGCCTGTCTAAATCCGACAGGACTGTCCTTCTTCCAATATTGATCACGCCCAGTTCCACATTTCCAAAACCTGTTTTGATTCGAACTTGCAAATTTCTCACAAGAAGTTTATAATGTATTAAGTGCATTACATCCACAGGGGAGATTACCATGACCTACTCAATACGATTGCCTCTTGAGATCGAAAACAGACTCGAATTCTTGTCTATGCAGACAGGAAGAACAAAATCGTTTTACGTTAAAGAAGCCATCATCGAACACCTAGATGAGATCGAAGACATCTACCTCTCTGAACAAAGGCTTGAGGATATTCGGGCCGGAAAAACTCAGACTATCCCTCTTCAAGACGTTATGAAACGCTATGACATGGACTGTTGAGCTAGATCCATCCGCTGAGAGGGAGCTTGGAAAGCTTGATCCGCAACATGCTAAGCGAATCTTACGGTTTTTATTCGAACGCGTTTCTCATCTGGATGATCCTCGCAGTATCGGAGAGGCATTGAAAGGCTCTCGCTTTGAATCTCTCTGGAAATACCGAGTGGGAGAGTTCCGCATTATCAGCAGCATCGAGGACAATGTGTCTCGAATCCTCGTCATCAAAGTTGGAAATCGAAAAGAAGTCTATCGTTGATACTCACGCCCGTGGCCATAAAGCACAGCAGACTTTTGAAGTCCGCATAAGTGCGCAGTGTGCCGTACCGACACACAGATGTTATAATGCATATGTGAGCAGTGTGCCGTACCGACACACAGATGTTATAATGCATATGTGAGTTGGAAAACTTTATAAGAGATGAAGGAGGGCCCTTCGGAGCCGGTTTTTAGGAGCAGGCTTCAAACCACCTCAAGCGGCTGTAGTAAAGAGCCATGGTCGTGAGCGTTGAGGAAAAGTCCACAATGAAGTGGGCAGGTGACGATCAAGGAGACGAATAAAACTGAAGCACTGTTGAAGCGTCGTAAATGCGAGAATGACATCAAAATGGGGAGAAGTGCGCACCTCCCCAGATAAGTTCATCGGGAACCTAATTACTGGGTGAATGGTGTCCGGCGTAAAGGTGACGTGAACTTGATCGAGGCTTTTGTAAGGAAATGCGGGAACCTGTCATTTCGATGTTAAAGGAGAAATCCAAGTGGTCGAAACCACAAGGATGAGAGTACCGATGCGGAAAACAGGGGCGGGCCAGCTCGTAGTCGTGATAAAGTTTCTGTAATGGAAATGGAGCAAAGGGGCTGGGTCATCTCGCTTTGTTTGGGAGTCAACCGGAAACGGGAGGAGCTCTCAAATAAAGCAAAGTCAATAGTGGCTGGATGATGGGAGCTGTATGAATCGAGAGGTTCACGTACAGTTCTGCGAGAGGCTGGTGGGGAAGTTCCGCCGGCCTACTCACCTCCTTCCGGATGATCATTCCTGAGCGAGTTCTCCTTTTCTGAAAAATATCCTCTATGATAAAATCATCTCCGGTAACTTTCTGAAAGTTATTTAAAGACGCATACAATGCCCACACAGGCGGAAAAACATTTCTTGATGGGGGATTTCTTTAGAAAAATTTACATAGCCCCAGTGCCTACAAAAATGCGAAATAGAGGTGTTTGTTTTGATAAGTGGTCATAAGGACCAGTGTTACGGAACATGCCTTGAGCTCCATGGCCCTTAAAACGCGAAAGAGCTACTCAGAAGATACCGTTGTTGTAATTTCCCCAAAAGATATTGGTAGTTGTATAAGCATTCATCCTATCGCGTTCTTGTTGCGATTTCCGTTCCTGTTCTCTCATAATGTTATTTCCACTCAATCCAGAGTCCACACTTGATATATAAGAGGTTGTATAATTACTTCCGTAATTTTTTGATTCCTGAGATAAATCATTGTTATTAGCATAATAATAAGTACTATTAAATGTATTTCTATTGCCATAAAGTATTTGTTGTTCACGCTTCTCTGCATCACGTTTCTCTGTATCAATTGCTAAATACTTTGCTCTAATTTCCTCATCTTTTCTCTTATTCTCTATATGTTTATCCCACATCTTACGCTCCTTATACCCGTTTACTAAGGTCTCGATGCGCTGACGCTCGGTCTCTGTTTCCCTCCAATCATCCTTATTGGGGTAACAACACGTGATGGGGAGACACATCAGATGTGTCAGCATTGCAACAGGGAAGCATATAGTTCCAGAAAACCAACCGTCTTGAATACAACAAGCATCTCTGAACTTTAACAACCAGCAATCTGTAGTCACAATGTAGCCGCCAATTTCCTCTTTAATGTAAGCCCTATCAACATCTATATGGTCAAAACCGCAGTCAGTAAAGCCACAGCATACGCAACGATCTATAACGTATTCCTTTATGCCACAAAACCAGCGCTTAAGACCCCAATGTGTACAACAGTTTTTGTTTGATCTACAGAATCTAGAATTACAGCATTCGAATTTATCTGTATTCTCTTGATCTTCTTTCTTAACAGCAACTGTTTTAATATTTCCCAGATTTATTTCTTCTTCTTCATTCATAGAAAATATAGGTGTGCTTTGAAAAATAAAAAATAGTAAAAATAAGAGACTTGTAATTTTCATAAGCATTTTTCCTATAAGCGTTCTCCGAACCAAGCACCATAGCACTACAGTCAGTCGAGTACAATCTGTGCTTTCTTCATGGAAACGAGAGGAGCGATTCATCCTTCACCCTATTTTTGGCATAAAGTGGTCTTGTCGATTTTTAGACAAGCGCGCTTATACATTGCCTTCGGCAATGTGCGCTTTGTCGCAAGCGACGCAGGCCAAGGATAATTCCAGGAACGGCCCTCACGTATCAATAGAGTCGGCAGTTTTTATCAATCGCGATACCAGTTGGAAGCGCAGAAAATTTACCACCCAACTTGCAAAATAACTTCCTAAAATCGCCAAAGGTGTATGGAAATGATTCGTTAGAATCAGGACATACGCAATATGCATT
>JBQCDM010000297.1:0-2073 GCA_051961235.1 Nucleicultricaceae bacterium (SeqCode) | reverse complement strand
AATTTTCTTTTGAGCCAGCATTTCACGAATTGGCATTTTTTCCTTAGCGTCACCAACACTTCCTGATTTTTTATCAGGTCCACATCCAACAACACCAATTGCCATGATAGACACAAGCGCAGTTCTTGAGATGATTGCAAGCAAGGATGATGTTTTCTTCATCGCGGAGCCCCCTAATTATTAAGATTTCTTTTAATTTACATTAAAATTGTCTTATTGTGAGGCATATGTAAAGGTATTTTTTTGGAACTTACTTCAATTTATTGTGATGTTGTAGTTTTTGAAACACAAGCTCGGAAACAAACGGCGAAACATCACCACCAAGACATGCTACGTCTTTAACAAACCTGGATGAAACAAACTGATTTTTTTCGGATGACATCATAAAAATGGTTTCAATATCTGGCGCCAAAACAGCATTCATACCAGCCATTTGAAACTCATATTCAAAATCAGAGAGTGCTCGAAGCCCTCTTATAATTACTTTAGAACCAATGGAGCGCGTAAAATCAACAAGCAAGGTTTCCATAGGCAACACATCGACTTGGTCTTTCAACCCTTCTTTTGCCAATGTCTCTTCGACCAACATCACACGCTCTTCCAACGAAAAAAGCGGTTGTTTGGGCTGGTTGGATGCAACAGCAACAACAAGGTGCTGATACATCCCCAAAATACGTTTAATAATGTCCGTGTGTCCCCGCGTGATCGGATCAAATGTGCCGGGATAGACGACCTTATTCGGATTCAACGGCACTAATGATGTCATCAGATTCGACACCTTGCTCTTCTGTCGCAGTCTCATCAGACTCAACATTATCCTCTTCGCCGGACGAATCATCCGTGACACGCGCAACCGAGACAACCTTTTCTGCATCATCCACATTAAAGAGCGTCACACCCTGCGTGTTACGTCCAGCAATTCGAATACCATTGACGGGACAACGCAAGATTTTTCCTGAATCTGTAATTAAGATGATTTGATCACTATGCTCTACAATAAAAGACCCCACCACAAGACCGTTTTTGGCCGTCAGATCCACATTGGTAATACCTTGCCCACCTCGATTTGTGATACGATATTCAAAAGCAGAAGAACGTTTTCCAAACCCTCTATCGGTCACGGTCAAGATAAACTCTTCCATTTGTTCAAGCTCTTCATAACGCTCGCGACTGAGCGTAATTGCTGCAACGTCTTGCGTTTCATCCTCGCCCACTTCCGGTGCGCTGTTATCCATAAGGTTTGCACGCTTCATCTTGAGATATTGCGTACGCTCTTCAATGGAGAAGTCAACGTGTTTAATAATAGAAAGTGAGATAACATAGTCATCTTTTTGAAGCTTAATGCCACGCACACCTGTTGATGTGCGGCCAGCAAATTGACGAAGATCGGCAACAGCAAAACGAATACACTTCCCTTTATGGGTTGAAAGAAGAATATCATCTCCTGTCGTGCATGCTTCAACGCCGATAAGATTTTCATCTTCCTCTAGCTTCATGGCAATCTTTCCATTTGACTTAACATTTGTAAAGTCAAGAAGAGCGTTACGTCGCACCGTACCCATGGAGGTTGCAAAAACAATCTCCATATCTTTCCAGAGAGATTCATCATCAGGCAATGGCATAATGGTGGAGATCGTCTCATTTGCTTTCAAAGGCAACAAATTCACCAAAGCTTTACCCAAGGCTTGTGGCAGTGCTTGCGGCAACTGGTAAACTTTGAGCGTGAAGCAAATACCATGATTGGTAAAGAACAAGAGCGGTGTATGTGTATTGGCCACAAATATTTTGGTCACCACATCTTCTTCTCTGGTCGACATACCAGAACGGCCCTTACCACCACGACGCTGTGCTCGATAAGCAGAGAGTGGGACGCGCTTGATGTAGCCATTTTGGCTTACTGTCACGACCATATCTTCTTTTTGAATCAGGTCTTCAATATCAATCGTCGAGTCGGATTCTTCTATTTGAGTTCTGCGTGGCGTTGCAAAGCGTTCTTTAATATCCATCAATTCTTGACGCATAATATCAAAAATACGCTCTGAGGAAGCCAAAATCGCAAGATACTCACGAATC
>JBQCDM010000296.1:0-2312 GCA_051961235.1 Nucleicultricaceae bacterium (SeqCode) | reverse complement strand
TCACCAAGAAGCTTATTGCTACTGGCCATAAGAGAGGGAGAAAAGGAGGAAAAAAGTGCAACGGAAAGACAAAGACTAGAGAAAAGAAGATGGTATTTGGTATTCTGAAAAAACAGGTAAGATCATGGAAGCTCCTATGGATAAAAAGATATCAAAATTTAGCAAGGTATTAATAAAATAGATGAAATTATAATTTTTCAATTATAGCTTAATAATGAATTTCATGTCATTTTGTCAATGTTTTTCACTTTAGATCAAGAAAAATTCACACGTTTTAAACAATAGCATTGCACAAGGATATCGTCAGTTTTTACGCGCTTTTTCCTTCATTTTTTACCCTGGCCGTTTCCAGGTGTTTTTGTAGGGGAATCTTTCGAGCCTATCAATCGAAACGGGGTGGCTACCAGATATAGATTGCAGGGCGAGACGATATCATTCCGCCATGACGATTTCCTTTTGCTTGCTAAAGCACCCTTTTCAAGGATGTTTTGCACATCCTGCAAAAAGTTTTTGCATAATGCAATTCGCTCTGCTGTCTTATCGACCAACCTTCTTACAGCATGTCACTGGGGCATGGGGAATGGGTAACATCACACCATGCTTATCGTCATGTCTGACAGTTGGTACTCTGCTGATCAATATAAAACAATTATATAGCTATATTTTCACCTCATAATACTTTCCGGATTCTGCAAAAAGTTTTTGCAATATGTGCTTTATTACCCCTCTCCTGAGTGATGCCTGGGTGAGACGTAGGAAGACGTTTGTTATGTTCTGATTGAGATTGAATCGTCCTTACACAAGATTGCTCGACGATTGTCTAAAAGATAAAATGATAAAGTGACCATACAAAGATTGCCTCCTGCGATATCTTAGACAAACAGTGCATTCATGACTTTTTGCAAAAAGTTTTTGCTTAAAATACGAGCAGCTCTCTTGCTAACATAATACTCGAATGTCGATGGCCCGCGGATTCATATAACACAATTTTATGGATGAACTTTAATCTCATCATATCTTCTTGATTTTGCAAAAAGTTTTTGCAGAACTTAGCAATGCCGCAACATCCACAAACCATCACTTTCTTTTCGTATCCGTGGCGCTATGAAGGCTAGAACATTCTAAGCAATGCTTCTGCTTAGAATCAATGAACTGTTCCACCACCTATTGGCAAATCTTTAAGAAACGACAGGTTTTACACATCCTGCAAAAAGTTTTTGCATAATATGATGAACTTTCTTTTTTGGGAATCTCGCTATTATGCCTGGCTGGATTGCATATGGATGTATAAAGGTAAGTCCCCCTGAACAGAGACGTATATAGAAAAATCTTATGCTTACGTTAGAATTCCATTACATTTTTTTTGGAGCACTGCAAAAAATTTTTGATGCATGCGGCGTACAGAGGCTTTGAGAGCAATCGTCATTATATTGTGCAGCATATACAAGGATAAGCACCTATTTGAAGATCTCTCTCATCTCAACATCCCATAGAGGCAAGCGATGAGTTGATAAAAGCTCAACCGAACCACATCTAAATATCAATACTTCGCAGATCAATATAACTAATCCTTATGTTCTTATCATAATCTCATAACACTTTCCGGATTCCGCAAAAAGTTTTTGCGTGCTCCACCTGTCTCTTTCTGCGCGTTATCCGTGATGCATCTTTCATTCATTATTCACGTGGCACACCATCGAAAGATTGATAAATCTTTGCAACAGGTATTTACGCGCTGTTCGCCTGAAAGATGGCGTGGATCCCGTGATACACAGCAATGATCCCATCAGATATGAAAAGTGGGACAACCAATATTATGCGATGAGATCAGTCTCTGGCAAAACCTCATAACCAAAGCGTTAAAAGATTTACCATTACTGTTGTTTAGGCGTGCATGCTTTTGTGTTTTAGGTAGATTTGAAGCTTGCATACTTCTGCTATTCTTAAGATGTACTATGCAATAAAATGTTCAACTATGTCAAAAAAAATTGCGGATAAGCCCAAAGCCCTTGACTCTATAAGCTTTTTAAAGATGGGCAACATCCACCTTTGCCCTATCAAAGAGAAGCTGGATCATTGTGGCTGGCCTAGTCTCTACAACACAAAGTAAGTGCAATCAGTCTCTTGCTCATTATAATCCTATGATTCACACGCTGATTTCGAAGATAGCCATAAAAATCACCCTCCACACCGTTGAAAAAAAGACAAAAATTTTATCTGTAGAGACACGAAAGATGGGGTGAATGCAAAGACACACAAAATCTCCTTAGCGCTTCAACTACAAAAAACGGATGTGTCCATAAGCGCCTCTT
>JBQCDM010000295.1:0-2120 GCA_051961235.1 Nucleicultricaceae bacterium (SeqCode) | reverse complement strand
ATGATCAGTGTCAACTTCACTAAAAGTACGACTTTCTAAAGTTGTTTCTTCAACACACTCATTATTCAAGTCGTTCAATACCACACAAGTTTCTGGGTGAACGGGATTTTGAGTCGAATCATTTTCAGGAATTTCCATGATTTTTGAATATTTAGCATGTCTTGAAAATTCTTGGAGCAATCCTTCAAGGGTACCATCGCGCTCTTGGCGTGTTCTTTTTTTGCTGGGAACAGATAATTTTAAATCTGCTAATTCTTGTGTCAATTTCTCCATCGTATGATCTTCATGTCGATGCATTCTTTTGCCTTTACGAACGAATGAATCGGCATCAGAAGCGCCAAGCTCTATGGTGCTTGCTTGAAGTGACGTTAAAGTCGAATAAGGAAAAATTAATATGCTAAGAGAAAACTTCAGGAATTGTTTTAAAATAGTACATGATAATAACATGAAATGGCCCCCACCAAACACTATAAAATTATAATATTTATGTGGTTATTATTTTGTGTTTTTCAAGAAACGAATTGTTAAAAATCATTTTTACATATTTTTTTTGTTAGATTGTGTGTTCGGAAGAGGAGAGGGGGCTAATCCTACTTGAATTCTTAAAAAAAATGCTTATATAATAGATTATATATTCAATTCCTATCTCTTCATTCACTTCTAATTCCCCAATATCATTCCTTTTGGTTTTACCATTTCATCATTGATCAAGCACAGTCTTACTTCTTTTAATTTTCCCAAAAACCACATGCATCGATTTAATTTATCTATGAGGAAAATAGTTTATGAACAAATTTTTATTTATACTTTTATGTATTCTATCGCTTATGACTTGTGCGATTGAAGTAGATGTTTCAGCACCAAGCTTCCCTCTCATCACAAATGCATTGAATACAACATCTAAATGGGTTGATCTCACAATTTCAGTCAATTTTTTTGGATTTTTAATGGCGAGCTTTTTTGTGGGGCCGCTCGCTGATCGATGTGGTCTTCGACGTGTGATGCTCATTGGGACCACAATCATGGTTTTAGGGGCATGGGGATGCTATAGCGCTGATGGTATTAATACGCTACTTTTTTCTCGATTCATCCAGGGAGTTGGGGCAAGTGCATCGCCCGTTCTTGTAACATTAATGATTGCTAAGCGGTTTGAAAAAACAGAATCCATTTATTGGATTGGGTTCATGAATGCTGTTCTTACAAGTTGTATGGCGCTAGCGCCACTTCTTGGAGCGATTCTTTGTGCTTACTTTGGTTGGCGAGGCGCTTATGGATTTACCTTTTATTTCTCTTGCTTCGTTTTAATAGTCTTGTTTTTAACACTTGAAGATGTAAGGAGAGAACGAGAAAGAAAGATCACACTTCAGGAGATTTTAGAAGAGTTTAGAGTGCTTTTAAAAGATGTATCTTTTCGAATGAGCGCCACAGTGCCGAGCGTGCTGTATGCCATTTATCTCAGTTTTATTGCGGTTGCTCCCTTCCTTTATATCAAGGTGTTTCACATGGATACGCTTCTATATGCAATGCACCAAGCAATGATTGTAAGTGCTTTTGCAGGGACGAGTTTCTCATCTAAAGCAATTCTTAAACGATGCGGGCAACAAAAAACTTTGTCGCTTGGTTTGCTTTTTGTTATAGCGTCTATCCTGATCGGAGTTTTTTGTGCACATATCTTAAGGGATTGGATCAATCTTCCAGTCACTATCACGTTTTCAATGGCATTGTATGCAAGTGGATTTGCAATCATATACCCTATTGTTTTTGCAGCATCATTAGAGCGATTCCCATCCTATCAAGCGACAGCATCGTCACTGATCATGGGGCTTCGATCATTTATTTGTTTTTTTATCATTGCTCTAATTGGGATTTTATTTAAAGACTCATCCATAAGTTTGATGGCGCCCTTAGGCGTTTTCATGATTTTATGTGTCATATGGACTTTTAAATTGATGCGACTGCGAATCTTTCAAAGCTGAAAGGTTTAAAGACATTCTTGACGTTTCAAGAGGGTTGTCCTAAATTTCCTTAAATAATAATAGGTTTTTTATGCAGCCTTTAACACTTGTTGACCTGACCCATCCAATGAACCACACGGCGCCTACGTGGGATGGAGACTGTGG
>JBQCDM010000294.1:0-2867 GCA_051961235.1 Nucleicultricaceae bacterium (SeqCode) | reverse complement strand
CAACCAATCTAATTGTCCATTGGAAATAAGATCGGCAACTGCAACCGCTTCTTGCACCGTGTCCCTCAAATCTTGACTGTCAACACGTCCTTGATTTCTAAGATTTTTGAGCACACATAGTCGTTGCGTGAGCGAACGCAAAAGTGGAAAGTTTTCATTGATATTAAAGCTTCGATCTAAGAACTCTCTAAAGAGCGCACCTGTTCTCTCACCCGTCATAATCTTAAGGGGCATGATATCTACTTTTTTGATGTTTGCACGATTCAAAGCATCAATATAGTAATCATCATGTGAGAAAAAATCGCCTTGAAGTGGCGTATTGAACAGATAGAAAATCAACTCACCAAAGCGCTTAACATCTTTATCTTCCGTAATATTATTATAGATTTTTGCATAAGACTCAAAATCAGAAATCTTATTGATGTATTCTTTCAGTACTAAAAATTCAGGTGTCATCGTTGGATTGATGTACTGGTGTTTCTCAGTTTGATAATTTGAAAGAGATCGTACTTTTGAGACGATTTCTTCCCCTTTTTTGAGAAGTGCCACATGCATGGCTGGGAAAATGATACGTTCATAAGCCTGAGAAAAAGTGCCAACAATATTTTGATCCAAATGACTAAACCAAGAGAGCGGCAAGAATAATGACCTTGAACTGTCTTTGTTAATCAAGGTAAAGCGATCAAGAATTTCCTTCGATTCATAGGCCACATAATTCATGACGCCCACGTCTTTTTCCAAATCACCCGATCGATCTTTTATACCTTGAAAGGCCTTCTCAATCTCTGTAAGCGCAGGCAAAACAGATTTCATACCCGTTGTTAAGCTATGGTTTGCTTGAAATAATCCAATGCCCCATATACCAAAAAATACTGCAGCTGCTACTTTACCGTAGTTCAAGAATCGATTGGTAGAGGAGATAATACGCTGCACAGGTCGACCGAGTGCCGCCTCTTTAAAGATTTTCTTTTCAAAGAGATCTTTTAAGAAAATCACACGCTTCTTTAAGCGACCCGCTAATGGATCTTTCACATGTTGAGGACTGTCTTCGAGCAAATCACCAAGTCTAGGTTCATCCTTTTCTGGGAAAAGTGTACCAATTTCGACATCATTAACCAATGATTGTCCTGAGAAATACACCCCGCGCAAAAAGCAAGATTCAAAGTAACTGCTATTTTGAAAAATGGTATTGAGGATCAAGCCTACTTTTTGCTGCAATGCACAGAAATGAACAGGGAATTTAAAGAGTTCATCACGCTCAATATCCGTTTGTGTATTCGATAAAATCTCAAGACGCAACCGATCAAGGCTCGTTTTGAAATAACTGAAGATTTCATCAACCCAACCGTCATTATAACTCACATCAACAGGATAGGGAGATGACCATCCAAGCATCTCTTGTTGTCGTTCAGAGGGGAGCAAATACGCAAAACTTTCAAAACCAGGGATCGCATCGCTCTTTGTAAAGATCACATACACAGGTATGTGGAGTGAGAGTTGCGATTGAAGCTGATGTAATTTTGTACCAATCGCTTGCGCTCGCTCTAAAAGCGCGTTTTCACCCAAAGCCTTATCCCCGATAAGTTCTTCAACGGAGATCGTAAGGATAATACCATCCAAGGGGCGTTTTGCACGATGTGCCACAAGCATCCGCAATAAATAATCCCAATCATTCTGATCACTCTCTAGGGAGTTTTTTTCAAGGATCAGCTCACCATTAACATCAATTACGACGCCTTGGTTATAAAACGCCCAATTAATGGATGCATTGCGCCCTTGCACGGGATAATCAGGATTACCAATGGGAAGCTCTAGATCCATATCACGCAGAATCGTCGATTTACCCGAATCTTCTGCACCAATCATGATGTACCAGGGTAATTTATACTGTGCGTCTAAGCCACCCAGATAATTTTTAAAGATTTCGCGCGTGCGTCTAAAAGATCCACTAATCTCATCTTTTTCATCAAGAGACCAACGCCGCCTCAGCGTTTGCCAACAAGATTTTGCTTTATCCTGACTTCGCTTAAAGAAAGTCGATGCTCTCCCCTCTCCTTTTATGGGAGGTGATGCAAGCGCTTTTTCATAATTACGTCTTCTTGCAGTCGCAGAAGAAATGAGAATGAGTGAGACAATCAATATGACCCCAATCACAACTGCAGCAAAGGCTAAGTATGGGAGGTAGGGTAAGAAACTTTCTAAGAAATTCGTCATAATTCACCTACACCATCGCTCTTATTATTGATTGTATACGATCCACCACGTGTGCTGTCTCAGACGAGCCATGGTACCAAATGATAATGGACACCAGCAGCAGCAGCAGAAAAACCCCACCAAAGACAAGCAACCATTTTCTCCAATCTTGCATGAGAACACTTTTACCCTCGGCAAGTGTATATCCGTAAGCGCTTGCAAAAATTGGTTCGTTTGTTTCATACAGCATGTAGGGACGATTATTGATAAAAAGGTAGAGTTCTTTTTTATACTGATCGATCACCCCACCAGCCTCTTGGCCTCGATATTTCCCAAGAAAGCCTAGCCCTAAAGCAAGAAAGTAAATCTCTGCAATATCTTTGAGAAGCTTGTCACGACGACTCAAGAAGTTATCCAATTTACTGAAAAACAGGTCTCCTGCGTCATGGGTTCCAAAAATCTTTGACTCCAAAAGATTATCTTCCCAATACCGCCTGCCTGGCCAATCTATATTCAAGAAAATTTCGTCCGCGAGGGTGGCCATGATGTATTGCGCCTCTTCATAGGCTGCAACACCATAATCGCCGCCAAACCGACTTGCTTCGAGCGACTGCAAACGGAGCATAGAGTCAAGCTCTTGGTTGAGCGTTGAAGCAAAAGCTAACGTTTCTTCA
>JBQCDM010000293.1:0-3909 GCA_051961235.1 Nucleicultricaceae bacterium (SeqCode) | reverse complement strand
CATTTATAGATGGTGTTGATGTTGAAGCGCTTTCTAGAGATGAAACACATAAGTGGTTCAAGGCAGAAAACGTGGAAAAAGTACGCTGAATCTCGGCTAAGATAAAAATAAAATATCACGTTTTTTTATGATTTAAGAGTCAAGGGAACATTATGATTGTGCTTCAACCTGCAACATTCAACGATTATCCAATCATCCAAAACATAGCACGTTTCTATGTGTATGATCTTTCACGTTCGTGTGGATTTATTTCATCAGACTGGGCAATCCCAAAGGATGGATTGTATGAAAGTGATGATTTTAAGAGTTATTTTGAGGATCCAACTCGTAAAGCTTATCTTTTGAAGGTAGGCGAAGAGTGGGCAGGATTTGTATTGCTCAATAAAATGACGCAAAATCCTCAAGCTCTGTGGAATATGGGGGAATTTTTCATTCTGGCTAAATTTCAAGGAAAAGGCTTGGGTAGAACTGTTGCGCACGCCATATGGCGTGAGAATCCAGGTAACTGGGAAATTATGGTTATTCCAGAAAATAAACAAGCCCATAAGTTTTGGCAGAAAACAATTCAGGCTTATGTGGGAGATCAGTTTACCCACGAAAAGGTGTCGATAGACTTCGACAAAGATCAACCAAAGCGCATTCTCTTTAGTTTTAAGTCACGCTTATAAATGTGTTAATATTTTATTGTCAAATAGTGATTTTAGCTTTAAATGTGAGAGAATTAATGACTATACACGCATACGTTAGGTGTTTTATGCTCAAAAAATATTACATTATTATTCTTTTAATGTTTTTTAGTTGTATGGGCAGCGCTGATGCGTCCCTCCATAAAACGTTGGATGATTTGCTTGCTTCTGAAAGCGCACGTTTAACGATCCGACCTCTAAAGCTTGCAGAATTTGATGCAGCCTTAGCTCTTGATAAGACGGATCAACGCTTCGTCTCTATTATTGAAGAAGAGGAAGGCGTGCCGGCGTCGACCAAGGATAGTCTTAAAAAAGCTGATAACCTATTGAAAGCGGATGGGGCGACAGATGTAGTCGACGCATTATATCAGCTACCATCAGGCGTATTGTATCTTGGTGCATATACAAAAGGGGAAGCGTCGCGGCTTGTGGGTATCCTTAAGCTATCTGGGTTTTATAAACACGATGAGTCGGATGAAAAAAAGAATAAGGGTTTTCTTGGAACGGACGTAAAATTTCATAAAGACACACAAGGCCAAGGGTATGCAAGTGAAGTTTATGAGACTCTTTTTAAGCATCTGGCGCATTTAAAAATTATTCCATCATTAGAGGATGCTGAGGAAGAAGCTGTATTTTCTGGTGTTCATGCTTTAATTCATCTGACCAATAAGGCATCTCTAAAGTGCTTGGTGGTGAATTGCCGCTCGGCCATTGGTAAACTTTTTGGCAACCGGGTGGATGTTTACTATCCCAAACCTGTGGTTCGTACAGATGTTGTTGAATTTCCACCTTTCGGTCCTGACACGCTGGATCAAGAGGTCCGGCCTGTTTTGGAGCAGTATCTCTCGAGGGACAAAGATATTTCTGAGCCAGCTGAAAAGGTTCTGTACCAAAAAGCACTTCAAGGCCTAATGAACGTCGAAGAAACACGCATAGAAGAAGCCGTTAATGATGAAAGTGCTTTTATCATGGCAGCCATTGGAAAATACCCAGAGTTTTTTAAAGGGCTTCCAAAATCCTTTCATGATCCGCTCAAGAAGAACATTAAAGAGATTGAAAAAGATATGCCATCCATAGATGAGGTGCCTGAACCGTTTAAAGAGCAATTTAATTTAATAAAAAAGAGCATTTCTGAGTTTAAGAAATTCTTGCCATTTGAAGAGAATGAAACAGAGAAAGAAGAGAATGTTCAGGTGGAGGACTCTTCTGGAAAATTAGAAATGAACGCCGCCGTTGATGCATTAAGTGCGCCAGCAGAAGATAACCTCACACCGAATAAAACTGAAGCGGATGATCCCATCAATAAGGAGCTAGAAAAGAAAGCATCGGGATCTGAAATACCAAAAATTTAGCTGAATCATAACATCGTATTTGGAGAGTATGCGTTAAAAGGGGCATTCGAGGCGTATTGTGTTCGACTGTGCAGCATGGTAGTATTTTGCCGTTATGTTAAATAATTGACAGCCCCTTTATTTTTTTTACCTTATAAGCTTGTTTTTAAAGTCAATTTTGATTAGGAGAGCTTTTCAGTGAAACATAAAATATTTTATACTATTTTTTATATTTTTTTCTCTTGTACCTTTCTATATGCAACAGGTCTACCATCTGTAGAAGATGAGTCTGCACTTCCTCGGCATTTACCCAAAATTGTTTATGAGGCCCAGTATCTCGATCCTGACAAGCACCCAGCAGAAAATGAGTCCTTAACGCGCTTTATCATAGCAGCCAAAAACTTAAATTGGACATGCGTATCGACAAAGGAAGCTCAAGATCCCTCAGAGGATTTATCAAATGCTGTTGGTGTTTTTCTTCATAAAAGCATTGCTCCGGAAGAGGCATTTAATGAACGGTTAAAAGATATTCCTCTCCTTTTTATGCATCACGAATTTAGAGTAAACATTACGTTAGAGCAACTGAACGGATACTTTGGCCAGACTTTTAATCGGTTTGTTGGTTGCCTTATAACACCATCCACTTTAGGGCCTCTACCTGCTCTTTCTCAAAATGTGTCGACGATTAAATTTGTAATGCCGTGGTATTCAAGTGTTCAATTAACCGATCTGCCGTATCGGGAGGATGGAAATAGAGTGCTCTTATGGAGTGGAGGGCAGTGGGCTAATCAGCGTTTGAGTTCCACTAAATATGTTGAGCTCTGGAAAGGTCTTGATCAAAGGAGTGATTTTGATGTTTACGGGCATCCTGTTTGGAAAGGATTATGTCCAAACTCTTATAAGGGATTCATCCCCTCAGATGGCGAAAGCTTTGTAAAAAAAATTAACCAAGCGGGCATATGCCTTGTTTTGCATGCAGAGGGTCATCTTAAAGAAGGGATACCCACAGGACGCATATTCGAAGCAGCCGCCGCAAAATCCATCATTATCTCGGATAAACATGATTTTGTTGTTCAGTATTTTGGTGATCACATTCTTTATGTGAATGAAAAAGAAGAAAATTTGCTCGATCAAGTCACAGCTCATTTAACGTGGATTGCAGAAAATCCTGAAAAAGCTGAAGAAAAAGCATTAGGTGCCTATAAGATATTCAGCGACTTATTTACATTAGAAAAACAGCTTAAATTATTAGAAGCATCTCTTAAGGAAGCAAAAGTTGTTCAATGAAATAGAATTGGAATTGTGCTTTTAATTTTCGAAACATAGGGTGCTATGTTGAAAAGTGTTATTAGCTCAATTACATAATGTTCCATTTCAGAGTCCTGTTTAGACAATTAACCGTTGAGTAATAAATTCTCTTTAAAGTTTCAGGGTTATTTAGTTTTAAGGGGTTATTCCATGTATAAAAATTATTTAGGCGTCATATTAGCCAATATTCTAACGATAAGTGGTCTTCAGGCAGAAACAACGTCTGAGTGTCCTGCAACAATTACAATGTCTCAGTTAAAAGAAATCAATAAAACAGGTTCATTGACGGTTGGAAATGTCCATCTAGAAGCACGCGATCGCAAAGAAATTTATAATGTAACGCCTGCCATATATCAGCCTTCTAGTTTGACAGCTCTTGCACATTTGAGAGATAGCCAAAAGCATACTAATGGTGACGAGCAGTGTAACTATGGATATAAATCAACATTGGGTAATGTTGTCTCCAAGTTTTCTGAAAATGTTGTAGGGACGGATAAAAATGAATTGAATGAAAGGCATGATTATAAATTTACTTTAATCATCAAAGCACCATCAGCAAGTGAAGCGCCCGGTCATACAATGCC
>JBQCDM010000292.1:0-2018 GCA_051961235.1 Nucleicultricaceae bacterium (SeqCode) | reverse complement strand
AACAACAAAAACTGATTCTAAAAAAAGGAACAGTGATTCACTCTAAAATTGTCTTTGAGTCTCGCAATGGCATCGTCATTGTGAGAAAAGACGTCACAATAAAAGGAAAAGTTCGGGGCGCTAAGATCGAACACTTTGGATAGGTGTGAAAAATAATTAGACCTCACCAAAAAAGGCCCCATCCAAAGGAGCCTTTCTTGTTTTTATTCAGCAGCCACATCGCGTATACGTTCGATCGTAGCCTCTTTTCCAAGCACCAACATGACATCAAAAATTCCTGGCGACACCCCTTTTCCAGTAAGTGCAGCTCTAAGAGGTTGGGCAATTTGGCCAAATTTAATGGCGTGTTGATCAGCGTGCTGCCTTAAGGCGCCCTCAAGGCCATCTGCCGTCCATACCTCGTGCTCGCTCAAAAGCGCTAATAAGGGGAAAAGCAACTTTCGTGATTCCAACGAGAGAATATCCGCCGCCTTGTCATCAAGTGGGATGGGATGAGGCATAATATAAATAAGTGCAGACTCTGCCAGCTCCAAAAGCGTTCGAGCGCGTTGCTTCAAGCCATCCATACCACGCATAAGGCGCAGCACATCTTCTGCCTCTAAGGATCGATTAATCAATTTCTCGAGCTGTGGTTGAATCAATTCTAAAAGCGCATCATCAGACAGAAGACGAAGGTAATGCGCATTTAAATTGGTCAATTTTGCCATATCAAAGCGTGCAGGCGAACGTCCAATACTCTCTAAATTAAACCATTCGATGGCTTCCGCTCTTGAAATAATTTCATCATCTCCATGGCTCCAACCAAGACGTAATAAATAATTACACATAGCATCTCGCAAAAGGCCCATATCCTGATAGGCATCAACTCCAAGAGCACCATGACGCTTTGAGAGCTTAGCACCATCGGCCCCATGAATAAGCGGGATGTGCGCAAACTGCGGTTCTGCCCAACCACATGCTTGATAGAGCTGCTTTTGACGAAACGTGTTTGTTAAGTGATCATCCCCACGAATCACGTGCGTTATATTCATATCATGATCATCAACCACAACCGAAAGCATGTAGGTTGGCGTTCCATCGCCACGCAAAAGTACCATATCATCAAGCTGTGTATTGCTCACAGAGATATCGCCTTGCACAATATCGCTTAAGTGTGTCTCGCCCGATTGGGGCGCCTTCAAACGCACTGCAGGTTTAACACCAGCCGGTGCTTCGCTTGGATCACGATCGCGCCACGTCCCATCATAGCGTGGCGGTTTACCTTCTGCCTTAAGCCTATCCCGCATGATTTGCAGTTCTTCAGGCGTACAATAACAATAGTAAGCCTTACCTTCTTTAAGCAGATTTAAGGCAACTTCACGATGCCTTGCAGCGCGCGCAAATTGAAAAATAACATCATCATCCCAATCGAGTCCTAGCCATTGCATTCCCTTCATAATGACCTCGATGGCTTCTTCAGTGGACCGCGCACGATCCGTATCTTCAATACGAAGCAAAAATTT
Organism: Nucleicultricaceae bacterium (SeqCode); assembly: GCA_051961235.1. Classification (GTDB taxonomy): domain Bacteria; phylum Pseudomonadota; class Alphaproteobacteria; order Caedimonadales; family Nucleicultricaceae; genus JBQCDM01. Next base: position 516 of record JBQCDM010000292.1, on the reverse strand, counting down.
TCCACCCATATGACGAGCGTAAAGCCAGTTAAATAAAGCAGTTCTAGCAGAACCAATATGCAGATATCCCGTAGGAGATGGTGCAAAACGAGTAATGACTGTCATTTTTTTTCCAAATAAACACAATTAACGTTACAAAAGATAAAACATAATGTATCACATTCTATAGGTTGAAGACACACGAAGATCAATGGCTATCCGTAAAGATGCTTAAGTTTATTGAAGAGTCTCTTGCAGAAGAAAAGCACCGCTGGATTTTATGGATCCCCATTGGACTGAGTCATGGCATTGGGCTTTATTTTCTCATCCCCCACCAGCCATCTTTTATTGTTTTAACGCCGCTGATACTGCTTTTTCTCTTTTTATCTTTCGTCAATATACTGTCTCTATCAACGGTTCGGCAGTTTTGCGGATGGACTTTGTTTTGGATGATTGTTGGCTGGGGTGCATCAAGCGTTTCCACCTGGCGGCACAACACCCCGATGCTCAATCACGAAATCGGGCCTTTGAAGATTC
>JBQCDM010000291.1:0-2466 GCA_051961235.1 Nucleicultricaceae bacterium (SeqCode) | reverse complement strand
CTTCAATGCCTTCAATAACGCCATCCGCCGCATACGCATTAACAACAACACCAGTACCAGGTCTTCGAACAGCTTGATGGTGAGCGCTATTCACCCCCATAGTGTTCACACCAACAATATGATGGAGCTCTGTATCTGGAACGATCTTAATAGTGTGCGCAGGCTCGTCTCTGGATTTACCTTGAGGGTGCATGGCACTACTTTCATGAACTTCAGCGTTTTCATGTTCTTCAGGCACGTGCTGATATAAGGTTCCGCCACGGGCGACATTGATCAATTGCTGTCCACCACAAATTCCTAAAATTGGCAAATCCAATTCCATCGCTGCTTTCAAAAGGCTCAACTCATGATGGGTACGATGGTTATTAATTTTAACTGTTGGATGGATTTCTTTTTCCCCATAGAGTTCAGGATCGATATCAAAATCTCCCCCTGAGACAATAAGTCCTTGGATCATCCCCAAATAATCGCGAATAGATTTATCATGGGGTGGAATCAACAAAGGAATAGCATCCAATTCGCGCACTGCTAAAAGATAACGTTCACCCACCGCCACCCACGGGAAAGGTGAAAAACCACCACCCAGTCGATAATCACACGTAATACCAATAACTGGTCTCAAAGCTTCACTCCCTTAAAGCATAAAATTCTTCACATCCTTCTTCTTTACATGAATTTTATTCTATTTGCCAAGAATTCACTGTAAGGATATGATTTTGATTAATAAAGTTGATTTAATTTTAGCGAAAAATGTTGCGATTGCGTCACACTCCCAATCAAAAAAAGTAAAATACACTTCCTTCGTTGCCTTAAGATCTAAAAAAGCGTTTGATACGAGCGTAGTAATGTTGCTGGTGGCGTCCATGAATAGCCTCATGGAATAAAAAGCGTGCCATCGGTTGGTTAGGAGAGGACAATATGAAAAAATTTTTATTAGCTTCATCAGCGCTGATTTTCAGCTTTGTTGCTGGCTCTACTTCAGTAAATGCGGTGGCTTTTGAGCCATTCGGTACCCCTGGTAAAAACAAGCCTGCTTTGAAAGTATTCGGTCAAGGCACATTTGCCGCAATGATGTTCCATCAAAAGCGCGCTGAAGGCAACTCAGGTAAAGGTAACGGTTCACACTTTACAATGACTGACGGATTCCTCGGCTTCCAAATGCTTGGTAAAGCAGATGGTTACGGCGAGCTCGAGTATGAACTCCTTCTCGGTCTTGATCCAAATCCAGATTCAACAAATGTTGATACAGCATCCGTTCTTCTTCGTGGAGAATGGGGTACAATGATGCTCGGTAACGGATATGGTGCTGAATACTACATGTCTAAAGGTCCACTCCAACAAGTGATTGGTGGTATTGGTGGTGCTGACGGTGACTACACACAAGTTGTTAACCGTACAAGCGGTGCTATCATTTCCATGCAGCCAATTGGACGCACAAAGAACGGTACAAAGATTAGCTTTTACACACCACGCGTTTATGGTTTCCAAGCTGGTTTCAGCTTCACACCAAATTCACGTCACCGTGGTGAAGCAAAACTCTTCACAAACCAAAACATGCGTGATGGTCAATTTAATGTTATTCCTTTCGACAAAAACAACGTCGCGGCTGGTGTTAACTACGTGAAGAAGTTCGATAACGGCATTGAACTCGGCGCAAGCGCGATTGGTGTTTGGGCAAACACACAACAACCAGACGGCCGTTCTGCTGCACTCAATAATAGTATCGCTGCACCACGTCAAAAAACACAAACATGGTTGGCTGGCCTTGTTTTGGGTTACCAACACTTTGAAGCTGGTTTTGAATACATTGACAACGGCAAAAGCCATGAAATCAATAGCCCACTCTATCAAGGATCTGATGCAGGCAAGATCTACAACTTTGGTCTAGCGTACAACATTGGACCAGATAAGTTTAGCGTTGGTTATTCACACACAAAGCGTAAATTGCCTGCAAACGCATTGTTAACAGCACTTAACTTCCCTGTTGCAGCTGGTCAACCCGCATTCGGTGCAGCTGGAACAGATCTAGGACACGGAAAGACCGATGTCTTGTCCGCTTCTTGGGATCGTAAATTGGCTCCAGGTTTGACAGTATTTGCTGAAGGTGTTTACTTTAAATATGCAGCGGATCAACGTCTTGGTACATTTATGAACACAGTTGGTGGTGCTGGTGGTAGTGCTCTTCCTGCTGGTACAACAGCTGGCAACTATTATGCGGTACAAAGCTCTGGTACAAACAGCCAAGCTGATACAATTGCAAATAACCAAGGTCACGTGTTGATGCTTGGTGCGAAATTGAAGTTCTAATAACTATAATTATCGTTGAACTTTAGGGGGCCTTCGGGCCCCTTTTTCTTATGTGTATTATTTTGTCCTTGACGGCTTTTGAGAAAGATCGCATACCAAAATAAGTCTGTAATCGATTGAGGTTGATGATGAATTATTCAACAAAGATATTTGTTTCTA
>JBQCDM010000290.1:0-5481 GCA_051961235.1 Nucleicultricaceae bacterium (SeqCode) | reverse complement strand
TTAGGAGAAAATTTTATGGGTGCCACCCCCATAATCTTGGAAAAAGCGTCTCGAAAGCCGCTACTCGATTCATAGCCTGTGTTCAATTGAGCATCAATAACTGCACTACCTGCTCGAATTTGCTGCATTGCAAGCCCCATGCGTCTTGCTCTTGCATAGGCAACAAAAGTCATTCCAAAGCGCTTCTTGAATTGGCGACGCGCTGTTGAGACATCCACTGATAATGCTTCAAAATCACGATCCTTCCAACGTCTTGCGGGATCTGCTTCAACGGCGTCAACGAGCGTTCTAATTAAATCTGAAACTTGATTTGGATGAGAAAGTGGTTTGCAACGTGCACACGGCCTAAAAGAAGCAAGTAGAGCCTCTTCTGCTGTTTTAAAAAATTCACAATTTTCAAATTTTGGCTTTCGAGCAGGACATGTTGGCCTGCAAAAAACACCGGTTGTTTTAACACCGACAAAAAATACCCCTTCATAGTGCGAATCCTTATCAATGAGTGCCAGGTAAAATTCTTGTCGTTCCATTTCCGTCATTATTGGTATCCTGCCTTAAGCGTGAGAATGTGAGTTGTTATAGATTTATTATACGAACTCTTAAAAACCGTGCGACCGAAATCCAGGCATTGATTTTTTTTAGTGTCCCCAATTCTCTAAAATAGTGCAGAAAAATAAAATGGGTCTTATTCCACAACCAAGCTCTCATCTTTATGTGATGAAAGCACGATTTGGGTCATGGTTTTGGAAACATGGCACTCCGCTTTCATAAAATTTGAAATAAGCGATTCTAATGCTTTCGTATCAGCAAGACGCACCTTGAGAATATAAGAATACTCTCCCGTGACATGATGACATTCTAAAATGGATGGATGATGACGTATAGCTTCCAAAAAATTTTTATGATGACTGTGATGATCAACCACCACAAAGATAAAAGCACATAAGTTCATATCCATAAAATCAGCAGAAACTAAGGCTGTTATCCTCTTAATAGCCCCTGCTTGCTTAAGATGCCTTAAACGCTCGTTGGCAGCAGATGCGGACAACCCAACCTTTTCACCTAATTGTTGACTTGTTAAATTTGCATCCTGCATGATGCATTCGGCAATTTTACGATCAATTTCATCAAATTCATTATTATATATTGACATTTTATAAATTAACCACATATTATCCTGAGTTACATATAATATAAAGGATAATATATTTTGTCAACTCTTTTGTATTTTTTCAAGGCCTGGACGATTGGCATCGCGATTGCAGCTATTATCGGGCCTATCGGCATACTCTGCATCAAAAAGACATTAGAGCTCGGATTAAGAGGTGCTTGTCTTGTAGGGCTAGGAGCTGCCGCAGCCGATAGTGTCTATGGGATAGTTGCCGCAACCAGCCTTATTGCTCTGTCACATCATCTCTCATACCACACCCCTATTCTTAAGATTTTAGGCGGATTCTTTTTGTTGTACCTAAGCTATAAAGAAGCAAAAAGCAGCATAACAATCACAGATACAAAAACGAGAGAAGCCTCAAATGCAAAACTTGTTTTGAGTGTTTTTTTTCTCACCCTCTCAAGCCCTCTCACCATCTTAAGTTTTGTAGGTATTTTTGCTTCTATCATTTCTGGCCCAACATCGACACTGGAATCTATGTCGATGGTTGCCGGCATATTCTTTGGTTCCATGACATGGTGGGTTCTATTAGGCACTCTAATTACAAAAACGAAGCACATGATTCCAGAAAGCTGGATCAGTCGGATAAAATGGGGCACATGCTTTATTCTCTTCAGTTTTTCTATGTTTTCCCTTCTTGATGCAGCCAAACTTGTGCTGAAAGCTTCTTAAAAACAGAGCATGCGTGGATTAAAAATCTCACAATTAAATTGTACACAATTTAATTGACAGAAATATAATTGCACGATATTAGTGTTCTAATGCAACATGATGAGGAAACAATGATAGCGTTAGAGAATTGTCCCGTATTTGGTTTTTACAAAGCATCCAGACAGCTCATTAAAACATACAATCAGCTTTTAGAGCCCCTACACTTAACATATGTACAGTATGTCGTGATCTCAGCATTGCACGAAAAGATGCAACTTTGCGTTGATGAGATCGGGCACATCATGCAGTTAGACTCAGGAACGTTAACACCTTTACTAAAGCGCTTAGAAAAACAAGAGATTGTGGTGCGTAAAGCCAGTAAAGAAGATGAGCGAAGAAAAGTGATCTCTCTTACAAAAACAGGACAGTTACTCCAAAAACCATTTGAGGAAATTCGCTCAAAGGTAAAAACGCACTTCAATATCGAAGCACATGAAATTCAACAGCTCTTGATGATACTGCAAAAATTAAATGGTTCAAAATCACCTAAACTTAAGGGGAAGATATCATGATTACGATAAACTCAAGCACTCTTGCAGACACCACCCATCTACTTCAAAAGATTCACTTATGGCAAAACGATCACCCAACAAAACACCTCCCCTTAGAGGAACCTGACTTCCTTCCACCCTCTTTAAAGGCAAGAGTGCGGGGTTGGATTTCAAACGGGATAGACGCTAAAAAACTCATGGATACCTTGAGGTCTCTGCCCTTAGGTGCAACACCCGGAAGTGCTCCATGGATCCATGCTTTTGATCAGGGGGCAGAAGATTTTGCAAATGAAATCGACGCCTCATCCTCTCTTGATAATGCTCAAAAATGCCATATTTTAATTCAAGCTTCATCTTTTCATTATTTAGCAAGATGGCCTCATGTCTTTTCAGAACAAGCCAAGGAAAGTTATATGAAATCAAAGATCTTTCACGAAAAAGCGAGCCAATATTTTGACTGTCACTTTGAAATTTTAGATATTGAGCATGGCTCTAAACATCTAAAGGCGCATTTTTATCGGCCTCACAATTCCACAACCAAATATCCTTTGATTTTTGTCAGTGGTGGCATGGATGTCTGGAAAACGGATCTTGAAGTGCAATCCATTATCACCGTTCTCTTATCGCATGGTTTTGCTGTGTGCGCATTTGATATGCCAGGCACGGGTGAAAACCCTATCCCTATCTCGCCTGGTGCAATCACGATCTATCAATCTCTTTTTGAGCACATCATCCAAAGAAAGGATATCGATCCAAACAAACTTGGATTTTATGGACTCAGCTTTGGCGGATACTGGTCTACCCTCTCTGCTCTCACGTTTCCACACATCAAAGCCGTCGTTAATGTTGGGGGTCCCATTCACCAAGCTTTTCAAAAAGAAAATTTTGAATCATTTCAAATTGGAACACAAAAAAACATTGCTCAATGTTTTAGCAAAGATCTTGCAGATTTTTCATGGCTTGATTTTGAAAATCTCTCGCTATCAAAAGAGTCCATAAAGGTCGCGACAGTTCCACCAATCTTAACCATTAATGGTGCTCAAGACGAGCTTGTCCCCATCGCTGAGATGGATTATCTCGATACGATGACGCAACATGACAAACTTATCTACCACAACGACAGACATGTGGCATCTTACAATCAGCGTGAGCATTTGCCCTTTGCAGCCAAGTGGCTTCAAAAGCATTTAATATAACGATAAGTAGCACGCGAGACTTTTAATCTTCTGGAGGGCGTTATCACATGACCTCCCCTTTAAAGCAGAACTGCATTGTCTTTTGACAGAATACGCCAATCATCCTATACTTTTAGAGTTATTGCGTTAGTATTAAGAAAAGAATTGTTTGAGAAATATTGATGAAAATCAAGAATCTACAGTGGATTGGCACGATATAAATGGCACATAGTTTCTTTCATTTCAGCATTATTGGATTGGGGGGTGCCATGGGCGCCATCATGCGCGTATGGATCATCCAGTTTTTGCCTGAAACCTTGCTTGGCATCCCATTTCAAATTTTTTTCATCAATGTCGTTGGCTGTTTTCTCATGGGGGTATTGGTTGAGGTTTTTGCGCTTCATGGATTTCTCTCTGAGCATCTTCGGTATTTTCTGGCCTCAGGATTTCTTGGTGGGTTTACCACATTTTCTGCATTTTCTCTTGATTTTGGATTGCTGATTGAGAGAAATCAATGGGCCTTTGCACTCTTGTATGCCGCATCAAGCGTCATCCTCAGCCTTATCTTTTTCTTTTTAGGCATCAAATTCATCCGTTTTTTGAGCATCTCTCCTGTCTAAATGCATGGAATATCACAACGAATATTCATCCCCTGAACTTTATGATGCTGAATACGGCTCGTTCTCAGAGGATCTTCCCTTTTTTTGCTCTTACATCTCCAAGGGATCCGTGCTGGATCTTGCTTGTGGCACAGGCCGTCTTACGATTGCTTTAGCTAAGACAGGAAGGACCACTTTTGGCATTGATGAAAATAGTCTTATGATCGAGCGCGCAAAAATGAAATCCCAAGGCTTAAGCATTGACTATCGTCAACAAGACATGCGGTCTTTTAATATGGGGCAGACATTTGATCTCATTACGCTTGCAGGCAATAGCTTTCAAGCCCTATTAACACGCGGTGATCAAGATCAACTATTTGAGAACGTTTACGCGCATTTAAAACCTGACGGGCTTTTCATTTTCAACACACGCAATCCCACACCAGAAACCGAGAGATCTATTAAAAATTTTGAATTCTGGCATGAATTTATGGATCCAAACGGCACACCCGTCCAGGTTTTTGGCAAACAACGCTATGACTCAAAAAGCCAAATCACCACCTACACAACAAAACGCGTTTGGCCCACGCATGCAACAGAATCCGCCATTGCACTTAGATTTTCTACCTTAGATGAAATTATGGACGCTCTCCAACAACATGGATTAAACATTATCCAGTGCTATGGAGACTTCAAAAAGTCTTTGTGGACCAAAGAATCCAAAAACATTATTGTTGTTGCAACAAAGAAGCCATAGCGAGCACACATATCCACTAAAATAAAACTTAAAACAGAAAAATGGCGGGACCTAACACGCCCTTTTCAATCCAATCCGCCATCCTATGAGATATTACGAGGCGCGAAGCACCATATGCGCTAAGGAATAATAAAAAGGAATGCCTAGGGTCACATTAAACGGAAAGGTAATCGCAAGACTTAAAGGCAAATAGATTGCAGCCTGTGCCTCAGGCAAAGCAAGCCGCATTGCAGCAGGAACAGCTATGTAGGATGCGCTCGCACACAACACCATTAATAACATCCCTGTGCCTAAAGGAAGACCAATCAAATGACTGGCAGCAAGTCCAATCAATGCGCCTAAAAGGGGGATGTACAAACCAAACAAAAAGAGAGAGAGCGAAAATCTTTTCAAGTTATGAAAATTTTTCCCCACCAAAAGCCCCATATCCAACAAAAAAAGACAAAGAAATCCTTGAAATGGCGCAACTAAAAACCCTTCAAGTGTATCCATGCCTTTTTGACCACTTAACCACCCAACAACGAATGCCCCAAGCAGTAGCAAAATCGCTCCATTGGTAAAGATTTCACGTGTGAGTCGT
>JBQCDM010000289.1:0-5704 GCA_051961235.1 Nucleicultricaceae bacterium (SeqCode) | reverse complement strand
TGCCTTTTTATGCAAAACGCAAAGGAGAGCAACGATGACCAAAAACACAAAAGAACCGAATGGATTTCCTGAAGTGGATCTCCCCTTTTTTTGGCCATGCACTCTGGGGCGGGACATCAAAGAAACGACTTTAAATTTCGAGAAAAAAAATATTCATTTCTTGAACGAAGTCATAAAAACCCAAGCCCTCAAACCAAAGCCTGAATGGGCAAGCGCGCATAAGATTGTCTACAGCCTTCATACATTTACGCTACGTGATTTTTCAAAGGAAAAAGCAGCGGGTGAATCGCCCATTTTCATCCTGCCACCTTATGCGGGGCACACGTCGGTTATTGCGGATTTTCATAAAAAGCAGAGTCTCATTGAAACGCTTTTGGCTCATGGACGACATCGCATTCTTGCTGTCGATTGGCATAGCGCCACATCCGAGATGAAAGACTATGATATTGACCATTATCTAGCAGAACTCCATGTGGCCATAAGCGACTTACATCAACCCGTGCATTTGGTGGGTCTTTGTCAAGGTGGGTGGCTTGCAAGCATGTATGCCGCTCGTTTTCCAACCCACGTCAAATCCCTGGTGCTTGCAGGCTCTCCGATCGATACCCGCGCAGGCAATGGCATTATCAAGCACTATGTGGATACACTCCCCTTTAGTTTTTATGAAGACATCGTTGCATCCAACGGTGGCATCTTGAAGGGAGATTATATGCTGGGTGGGTTTAAGAGCATGCACCCCAAGCAACAATACCTCGATAAATATCTCGAACTCTATGAACACATTAATGACCCGGAATATGTGCAACGCACCGAGATTTTTGAACGCTGGTATGAATATACCATTGATTTGCCTGGCAAATGGTATTTGCAAGCGGTACGTGAGTTGTTCATTGAAAATCGTTTTGCTAAGGGAAAATTTGTAGGGCTTGGACAAACGCTCAAACCAAAGAATATCACCTGCCCTGTTTATCTCCTGGCCGGTGAAAAAGATGACATCACACCCGCGATTCAAGTCTTTAATGCCGAGCACTATTTTGGCACCCCAAAAAACCAAATCATTCAAGATTTAGCGGCAGGTGGTCACATCGGCTTGTTCATGGGAACAAAGGCATTGGATCACAATTGGCCTAAAATTGCTGATTGGTTTAGGACACTCGAGCAAACAGGATAATATAAAAAACGGGTGCCCTTCTTTTAAGACGTCTCTCTCTTATGACAACAACATAAGTACTAAAAAAAGAAGGGCCAAGGTTACTTTGAAATTGTTACCACAACCACAGAGCAAACTTCCCATCACATGGGTTCCTATCACATGGTTTATGGGATGCCATAATCTCAACATCACACCTTGATTCCTTAGAAATCCATAAAACTGCTCCCCCTCCTAAATTCGTCCTTTAAAAAAGTATTTTTTGTCCTCCCCACTTGAATAATCAAAACACAAACAACACATCAATAAAATACCAACACATCAATACAAACAAATATAACAATCTAATAAAAAAGATAAAATCGCATGAAAACTTCAAATAAATTTAAATCATTATTATTGATATCGGCATTTTTTTGCCACTCTTCTTCTTTTGCAACTTCGACGCCTAATTTTGAAAAAGAATTGTTTGAAGTTAATAGACATTATGACATTAAAGGAAGTGCTCCTTCTTTTAAAAGCCTCCACAAAGATGCAGAAGCAAGAAAAAGCAACCTCACCCATTTTTTTAATATGATTCGGGCAAAAGGTTTGAAAAATGGGCATGTAAGAACGCTATTTAAGAAAGATGTCGAATCCTCTAACAACCTACGCTCCACAAAACTCGTACAAATGGCCAAAGCAGTAGGGAAAAATCCCCTATCACTGACGCTAGAGATTCCCGAACCACTTGTGATCTTGCGTCGTCTGAAATGTGACTATGCGCTCGATTTTGATCTCATTAATTACTTTTCCATTTGCCTTGAGCGTTTTTCTAAGACCCCTCCCACATCAGAGCAAATCAATATGTTGTATGATCAAGCTGTTCATGTGGTGAGAACATCTCTTGAATCACTGTGGAGTGTTGTTTTTGATCACATGCTTGTGGCTCTGCCCCAACACTTTATTGCGGTCGGAGAACAAAGACGAGCCCTCAATCCCGATCAGATTGCGTTCAAGCTCAAAACAGAAGAAGAACGACTTTATTATTCTTTCATTTTAAAATTTTCTGGTTCATCGATTTCAGACAAAGATACCATTGAAATCACAGAGATGGCTCTTGATCTTCTCGAGGCCCCTGCAGTTCAAAACCCTTCCGTTATTTATGAACTCAACAACATTCTCTTCTATCTCAACATTGAACGTGCCTTATTAACGCATGCGCCCGATTTACAATATGATAAAACACGATACAACCTTGATAGCCACATCTCACAATCCAGCCAAATATTTTTTCTCTCTCACTTGGTGAGTACATTTCGAACCGGCTTTATTGCGAGCCTCGGAAGCGAACATGCCTTTTCTCAAAGCACCTTGGCGACCTATACAAGAAAAGCAAATGATTATCTGACTCCTTCCCTTAACTTCCATGATACAAAAGGTTTAGAGATCTATTTAAATAGAATGTTCCAGGACGCCCCCCAAGAATCCGCATCGCCGAAAAAATCAAACACTGCGGCACCAAGCAAAACTCAATCGACGTCGCATGGAAAAAAATCCCAAAAAAAGAACGCAGAAAATGCTAATGCACCAAAAAAAGCATCTATAGCAGCTGCACCCTCTGCTACACCTGCCGCATCTGCCTCCTCTGATGCATCTAAAACAATAAACACAACTAAGGATGCTACAAAACCCACGAAAGCTTTGGCACAGCAGGATCAGAACATCGATGATCAAGTGTCATCGGGTTCATCCTCTGGCCATTCTTCAGGCACTTCCTCACCAATAAAACTCGATTACCTTTCAGCTTTAATGGCCAACTTACAATTTGATGAGGCGTCAACCCCCGTTTTTGCCGAAGAGCTTGATGCACATTCTTTTGAATTTTCAGCTTCTCATAAGAGTGCAATGCCAAACTTCATTCATTCTGATTATGCGCCATACGTTCCAACAGTTAGCTTTGATACCTATGCCTATAAACGTTGCATCACCGGCCGCCCATACAACACTTATCAATTTGAAGGAGAGCTGTACTCTTTTTCAGGATTCGATGTATTTGCTCCAGCACTTCTCGAGGACATTCATAGTTCTACCCATCAAATAGGCTTGCCTAACTTAGCAACGTACAGCATTCACTTCCACGTGAAGATCGGAGATGCCGATGTCTATACAACTCAAGCATTTAATGCCCCTCACATTTATCTCTCCGGCACTCGCTACTTTGCAGATGCAGATCTTGAGTTAAAAAATAAAAACCGCTTGATGAATGCGTATCATGATATCCTAACACCTGCACAGCAGCGTCAATGTTACACGCTTAATCCTGAAGAGCGCAAAAACTTTATACGCGATTTGTTACATAAGAAGCTTGAAGAGTCTGTTGTAAAAGGCCCATGGAAATCAAATGCAAGTGATTCTGAAGCTTTACTTTTCTTAGACCTGCAACATCAGCTACCTCAATATCTATACCAAATGACCCATGGCGGAACAAAAGCAATTGAGATTGGCGGCATTGCCCTTGGTCTTAATTCCTACCGCGATGTATGTTGGCGTTGCAGAAATCTTGTTCAAGGTTGGCAATGGGGTCTTGAGGATTCTATCATGCACTGGGCAAAAGAGATGAAGATCACCGATCTTATCACCCTATCACCAAACTTTGGAACAGCGGCTCTAACCTTTGGTGAAATTGCAGCAGGCCGCAACCATAACAGCTTTATCCGTTATGACAGGTCAATCGTTGTTTTAGGAAAAGGAGCACGGGAACGCGATCAACACCAATTTACAGCGACTCAACTTCCTCAATAACAATAATAAAAAAAACCCTCAGTTCCAGAGCTGGGGGTTTTTTACACCACGTCAATCTTTCAATACGATCTAGAATTCAAACTTCATTTGAGCGCTCAAATAATAGGTATTAAAATTGTTTGTTGGATTACCCCACTTGCTTTTGCCAAGGAATGAGTAACTGCCTTTTCTGATATTTACACCTGCTAAAATGTTGGCTTTGATCTGGGGAGTGATCGCTTTCATCACCTTCAGCTCGCCTCCAAAAGATCCAAAATACGTGAGACGATAGTCACTCGATGCAAAATCCGCCGCACCGATTGATTTTGCAGGAAATGGTGAGCCAGGCGCCACACTAAAGGCCATTCCATAAAAGCGCGCTTCACTTTGCGCATAATATCGCCCTAAAACTGAAATATCCCAACCATCACCAATAGGTTGGAAATAGGCCGCCTCAAAAGTATGCGACTGGATACCCCAATCATTAATGCCAAAACGATAGTTACCATGAATGGACGATTTCAGCGACTCAATGGCGTGAACAAGATGGCCCACAAGTGCATAGGTTTTACGGATACGCGGCCTTCTGTCATAATCAATGGTAACGCCGCCTAGAGGCACAACAGTTCCTGGCGCTAGAATGCCGGCAACAGCCGCATACGGAACAAATTGGCTATCGGTTCTTGCTGCCGTGGCGTCTCCATGAATCAATGCCTTTTTATAAGCATCTGATAAATAGCCTCGATCAAAGTCTGCCTCAGCATTCACCTGCATATAAGTTGTTTTGGACAAATCTTGTTTTAGACCCAGCATAAATCGATACGTACTTTTCTTACCCTTGGCCTGAAGGCTATCCCAAGGATGCCCCGCTGTATCAGGAGAACGCTTAATCTGATCATCAGACATACTGACACCTAAAAGAAGATCTGTATTCTTTTTGTTAAAGCTAAATTTAGAGTCAGCACCAAGAGTCAGAGAATTATAATCATGTTCTGTTGAATAAGAGATTTTGAGTCCTGCATTAAAATTGTCTTTAAACCAACGCCCTTTAAGGCCAAATTCATCCCGGCGATCTCGAATGGAAGCTCCCGTTTTGGTTTCTATCAAATCACTTAAACTTCCACCCGGCACGAAATTAAAGGCGATGGGTGCATAGATTGCTGTCGAGGCGCCGGCCATGGCATCTTGTTGAAAATAAACAGCCGCATCAAAGCTTTCATTAATAGGGATCTTAAAGTCTGCCTGATAAACATCAATTTTATAGCGATTGCTAGTTTCGTGGTAATGGCTGTATTTCAAATCCAGTTGCGTCTTATTGTATGGAACATCATCTGCGTGGGCGTTCGTGCTAATACCGGGCAACGCAAGTGCTAGTGCTGTGAGCGATTGAAGCGTTGATGACCCTTTGATCTTTTTTTTACGCATGCCTCTAAACCTGTCTCATATTTTTTAATTATTTAATTTTGTAATTTATAGAAATTACTTCAAACTTTCAAAAGAATAATAAGCTTATTGAAAATTTTGAATTAATTTGAATGATCAAAGATGAGTTTATTTTTTATTAACAAATCAATGATACAATTTATTTATTATTGGAGAATGTTCATGAAAATCAAAAGATTATTTACAGCATTTTTGCTATTAGTGACAACATCAAGCGTGGGGCATGCCATCACTGTAGGGGCTACGATACCCGATCTCAGTTTGCCACAAATTGGAGCTAGTGGTTCATACAGCCTCAATTCTCTTAAGGGCAAAGTTGTTCTCATCGATTTTTGGGGTTCATGGTGT
>JBQCDM010000288.1:0-4530 GCA_051961235.1 Nucleicultricaceae bacterium (SeqCode) | reverse complement strand
GGACCGCACGCGCACAACTTTTAACTGGCCATTTTTTAGCCATACTGACTCAAGAAACCCAAGCACAGCCGGCATTAAGGGTGCCTTTGTTGGTTCATTGTATCTTATTTTAATCACATTTTTATTCGCGTTTCCCATTGGTGTTGCAACGGCGCTTTACCTTGAAGAGTTTGCTCCCAAAAACAAGCTTACAAGCTTTATCGCGGTTAATATTACAAACTTAGCCGCCGTGCCTTCTATTGTTTATGGCATTTTGGGACTTGCCCTCTTTATAGACTTTTTAGGCCTGCCGCGTTCTTCTGCCTTGGTAGGTGGCCTTACACTTTCCTTAATGACGCTTCCGGTAATTATTGTAGCCGCTGAATCAGCCATTCGGAATGTACCCCGCTCTATTCGAGATGCCGCTCTTGGACTTGGAGCATCCCCCATCCAAGTAACATTTCACCATGTGATCCCCTTGGCATTACCAGGTATTATCACAGGATCAATTATTGCACTCGCGCGCGCTTTGGGAGAGACTGCCCCGCTCTTAATGATTGGCATGATGGCATTCGTTGCAAACCCTCCCGCCTCGCCTTTAGAGCCTTCTACAGCATTGCCGGTTCAAATTTATACATGGGCCAAAAATCCAGAGCCGCGCTTTATAGCCAATGCTGCAGCTGCGATTATCTTCCTCATGTTGATTTTGATTGTTATTAACGTTATCGCCATTGTATTGCGTAAGAAATTTGAAAAGAAATTGTAGGAAACAATGCGTAATTATAAACTCCTCAACCAACCCCAACATTCTATAAAAATAGTCTGTAAAAATCTGAACCTCTTCTATGGACCTAAGCAAGCTTTATTTGACATCAATCTTGATATTCCAGAAAAGCAGGTGACGGCGCTTATTGGCCCTTCTGGTTGTGGTAAAAGTTCTTTTTTGCGATGCATTAATCGCATGAATGATTCTATCGAAGATATGGTCCTTAAAGGCACGCTCCTAATTGATGATCAAAACATCTACGACAAAAAGGTGGATATTGTAGAGTTACGCGCGCGCGTGGGTATGGTTTTCCAAAAACCAAATCCCTTTCCAAAATCTATTTATGATAATGTCGCGTATGGTCCGCGCATCCACCGCCTTTATAAAAACAAAACAGATCTCGATGAGATTGTAGAGAAAAGTCTTGCTCGAACAGGGTTGTTGGATGAAATTAAGGATCGCCTCCATCAACCAGCAACGAGTTTATCGGGCGGACAGCAACAGCGTCTTTGTATTGCACGCGCCATTGCCATCAATCCCGACATTATTTTGATGGATGAACCCTGTTCAGCCTTAGACCCCATAGCAACAGCAAAAGTTGAAGAGCTAATCGAAGAGCTCAGCGATAATTTTACCATCGTCATTGTAACGCACAATTTACATCAAGCAGCACGCATCTCTGAACGCACCGCCTTTTTTAATTTTGGACGCATTGTTGAAGCAGGAAATACAGGCGACATCTTTACGAATCCTAAAGATCATCGCACACAAGAATATATAACAGGCCGGTTTGGCTAAGGAGAAGAATAATGGCATTTGACCACATCGTAAAATCCTATGATGAGGATTTGAAGTTTCTCAATGACAAAATTAAAGACATGGGAAAAATGGCCGTGAATCAACTCAAACGTGCCATTGAAGCCATTGTCGAGCGCAATCCAACGCTTGCCCTTCAAATCATCGAAACCGATCCGCTGATCGATAAGATTGAGCATGAAATCGATACATTCGCCATTCGGATGATTGCGCTTCGTCAGCCTGTTGCAAAAGACCTACGCCATGTTGTAAGCGCTCTTAAAGTTTCAAGCCATCTGGAACGCCTTGCCGATTACGCGACCAACATAGCAAGACGCGCCATCACCCTTTCCAATATGCCCCACAATCTATCCATGCATGTCATCAGCCGCATGGCCGACTTGGTGCAAGGCATGATCAAAGATGTCTTGCAAGCTTATGCGACGGGTGATGATAAGAAAGCTCACCAGGTTTGGAATGGGGACAAAGAAGTTGATGAAATGTATCTGAGTTACTTGCGCGAGTTATTGACGTACATGATGGAAGATCCACGTAACATTGGCCCCTGCACTGAACTTCTTTTCGTCGCTAAAAATTTAGAGCGTATGGGAGACCATGCAACCAACATAGCCGAGCTCGTTCATTACTTTAACTATGGTGAACCGTTTAAGGATCCAAGACCTAAAGGTCGAACTGCTTCTGACAATCCGGCATCACTGCCTGAGGATACTTTGAAAAAAAAGACTTCAAAGAAAGCACCCGTAAAGCAGAAGCCTCAATAAGCGACAAAGGCAACACGCCTGCATCAACTAACTGCTCCAGATGATGGCGGATGTCTTCAAGGTTTAATGTCGTCTCTCTCCTGCCCTCAGCATTCAACCGTGCTGCGGCATTCATGGAAAGAAGTGCTATATCCCCTCCAGCCAAAAAGGAACGCGCAACGGCATCTTTTAAGGGCGCATGGTTCATAATAGCGCCCATGTAAAGATCATCTGTTATAACAACGCCATTGTAGGCAAGCTGTGTTCGTAACTTTTCCCGAATCCATGCGCCTGAAAGACTGGCTGGATCCGCTTGATCCACATTCTTATGCCAAACATGCGCCGTCATCACCATATCGGCGTGCCCTGTTGTGATCATCGCTTTAAAGGGTATTAATTCGTCTGCTGTCCAATGGTCGGTTACATCCACAAAACCAGCATGACTATCCGCCCGGCTCGAGCCATGGCCTGGAAAATGCTTAATGCACGTGAGAATGCCAAGACGCCGAAAACTTTCAACAAAGGCTTCTGCATAAGGTGTAATTTCAGCAGTTTCAGAACCATAGGCACGCTGATATTGACCGATAATAGGGCACGCCGCATCATGGTGATCAACAACCGGGCCAAAGACCAGATTAAATCCGGCCTCTCGCACCATTTCTGCCATAGATATATAGTGTACTTTTGCTGCCTCAACATCCCTTAAAGAGGCAATCTGAAAAGCGCTTCTGTGCGATTTAAATCCATTGGACGTGCTAAGGCGCTCCACCCGTCCCCCCTCTTGATCAACAGAAAGGAATAAAGGATGTGGCGCTGAAAGAGAGTGGAAATGGCGTGTGAGCGCTCGAACTTGAATTGGTGATAGAATATTATATTTAAAAAAGATAAGTCCGCCAATGGCACCAGCTTCAATCAGCCGTGATACCTCCATCACCGTACGATCATTGGGATGAGTCCCTTCAAATCCAATAATTATATTTTGCCCAAACAGCATCAAACCTCTCTTACATCTTCATCATTTTTAGCAATCCTATCGCCTATCGTCTACTAAACTTTGAAGAGCTCTTGAAATATGAAAAATAGGACCGATCTATTCCATGAGTCTTCTAATTATTATAATGTTTTTGCACAAATATTCCAATTAATAGAATAAAAGGTCTAATCTTTATATTTGAATGTTTACTAAAATGCACATACAGACAATAATCACACAAGAGTTTATGCAGGATGAATTGGGAAAAATTAAAAATCTTTTATCATGTAGCAAAAGCGGGCAGCTTCACGCATGCCGGTCATCAGCTCAATATCAGCCAATCATCTCTCAGTCGCCAGATTGGTGACTTAGAAGATCGTCTCAAAATAAAATTATTCAAGCGCTATTCAGGCGGTGTCACCTTAACGCAAGAGGGTGAATTCCTCTTTAAGCACGCCGAAAAAATGCATGAAGCAACGACGCAAGCAGAAAAGTTCCTTCTAGCTGACATGGATGAACAGCAAACAGAACTCAAAATACTGGTTACACCTTTACTAGGCGCAAGTTGGCTTATGCCAAAGCTGCGTCCTTTTATTCAAAGTTTTCCAAATACGCGGCTGTCTATTGTTGACAGCGGCAAATTGGAGCAACTTCACGAATACGATGTGATTATTTCGGAATCGCTTGATGATCGCCAAGACCTCATTCAAAAAAAGATCGCAAGCCTTAAGTTTTTGTACGGTGCAACACGAATCTACCTTGATACTTTTGGAACGCCAAAAACATTTGACGATTTAAATAAGCATCGCCTCATTTGTCTTGAACGACATTTAGGTGGTTTCCATAAAACGCCAACGCCCATGACGTTTCATGCACCTAATCAAAACAAGGCGCATCCATTTTTGCGCGTCAACAGCGTACAAGCACTTGTGAATGCTGCGTTATCGAATCTTGGCATTATTGAGATTTTTGAAAATTACCCGGGCCTTGAGAGTCCCCTGTTCGAAGAAGTACTGAAAGACATCAAGAAAATCGATCTCGATATATATTGTATTTATCCGACAGAATATGCGACATCCCCACGCGTTAAGGCTTTTAGAGAAAGTCTCACCGAGTCATTTGCTCATTAGATCTTGGCACGATGAATTATCATACGGCCGCTTTAACTTTTCTCTCTAACATTTTTTTATTAATATTTTGAATAGAAACAGCAGGATTTAATAATTTATTAAAACTATTTTTAAAGTTAATTATAT
>JBQCDM010000287.1:0-6859 GCA_051961235.1 Nucleicultricaceae bacterium (SeqCode) | reverse complement strand
CTCAAGCTGCATTTCAATGCTTTTTAGAATTTTTGTGTACAGCTCCTTTTTTTGCGGTGATGAAAAATCCCAAGGAACAGAAATGAGTAAAAGACCATTGATCATATCTTTAAGAAGCGCGTAAGCGCCTAATGTTAGAATACCTCCCATACAATAGCCTAAAACAAAAACAGGGCGCTCTGGATTGGCGGCCTTAATGCCTTGGATAAGCGGGACCAAGCGCTGCTCTATAAGGTTTTCAAGGCTAAGGTCGGCCCCATCTGCATTAAAATTTCCCCATGAAACAACGTAGGGGCGTATTTTGTTGTGGGCTAGAAAACTCAAAATACTATTATTTTCAGGTATATCAAAAACATAAGATTTATTAATGAGAGAGGGTACAAAGACAACAATAGCATCCGCGTCTTCATCTTTAGATGAATATTTGATGCCATAGTCTAGCAGCCTTGTGGACTCAATCTGCTCAACAGAAAGATGCTCTTCATCATTGGGACGAACAACAGCTGTCAGGTAACGTTCGTATATTTGAATAAGATTGCCGAAGCGCTCCAAAATTTTTTTACCCAGGATGTCAGTAAACGCTTCCACATTGTGTGCGCTAATTTGATCATGAAGAGCATCAAATTCAGAAGAATACGCATCCACTGGGTTTGCATAATGCTTATGCAACCAATGATGGTAAGCTGATCCCCAAACATGCTGTGCAAAAAAGAGAATCCATGGGTTATAGCGAGAGGTCGGAACAACCGTCTCTTCAAATTGTCGTTTCAAAACCTGACCTGTCTTACTTATATAATTGTGCTGCGTTTAAAAAATTATTATTCAGCTGTATTTGATTCTTTGTTTAGGCTTGATAAATCGAGCCAAAGGGATTCATAGTGTTTTTCCCAAAGATTCAAGTAAGTTTCGGCAAGCTCTTCAAGGGATTGTGACATGTGCTACCTCCTGACAAGAATGCATTTTCTATTTTTTTATAGTATATTAACCAATATGTTAATTATTTCAATCCCTTTCCAAATACATAAAAATTGTTTAGAAAGATCATTGAGAATTATCTCTAAAAAGTTTTTGAAACGTGACCCTTCAACACACATTTTTTGCTATATTAACAGCCTTTATTTGGGGCGTTAATTTTATTGCTATTAAACTTAGCTATGAGTCATTTACCCCCTTTGCATTGCTGACAGTTCGATTTTTAGCAACAGTCTTTCCTTTGATTTTCTTTGTGAAGAAGCCTGACTGCTCTTGGCTTTTATTGTTTAAGATTGCGCTGTTTTTATGGCTTGGGCAGTTTATCTTTACGTTCCTTGCCATTTATATGGGGATGCCTGCTGGCATTACAGCGCTTGTGCTCCAAGTCCAAGCAATCTTTACGGTTGGACTTACGGCTATGTTACATAGCTATCGCCCCCGTCTTACTGAAATTCTTGGGATCTTCATCTCTCTTATGGGTATTGCATTAATTGGATGTCAAATTGAAGGAAAAACAAATCTGATCGGTTTTTTCTTTTTATTGCTCGGTGCACTTTCCACAAGTTTTTCAAACCTTCTCTATCGGGGGAAAACAAATGTGAATCCGCTAGGACTCGTCGTATGGAGCAGCTTAATCCCACCTATTCCGCTCTTTATTTTATCTCTTATCTTTGAAGGTCCGTGGGCATTGATCACCTCATTTGAGCGTTTAACCTTTGTCTCTGGATCCTCAGTTTTGTATACATCCTACTTTTCAACGGTAATTGGAAGTTCTCTTTGGGCCTATTTGCTGCGCAACTACGAACCAGCGCGCGTTGTTCCTTTTGGACTATTAGTTCCTGTATTTAGCATAGTGGCCGCATTTTTTGTTTTGGATGAGACGGTAACGCTTGAGACCATCCTTGCAGCATCTCTGATTATTTTGGGCCTCCTCCTCAATCAAGTATTTAGCCAATATGATATCCAAAACTGCATCACTCAGATTTTAAAAAAAATAAAGTTGATTCGTGAAAAGAGGAAAGAATGAAGGTTGCAATTTTTGCAATTAGTGACTTGAAATCTCCCTATAAGGATCTCGTTGCTGAATACACGAAGCGCCTTACCTGGTCTTTGCGTATTCAAGAATTTTCTATAAAAGGAAATTTAACAGAACAACAACTCAAACATAAGGAAAGCCAAGCACTGCTTAATGCCGCTCATCCGGATGCCTATCGTGTTGTGCTTGATGAACGTGGAACTGAGCTTTCAAGCCACGAATTCTCTAAAATCTTTGAAGAAATCCAACTAAGAGGCATCCCAGAGATTTCCTTTTTCATTGGCGGTGCGTTTGGCCATGATGCGCTTATGCGAGAAAAGGCGCATCAAACGCTGGCATTTGGAAAGATGACTTGGCCCCATCAATTAATCCGCGTTATGTTGGTCGAGCAAATTTATCGAGCCCAACAAATTATAAAGGGACACCCTTACCATAAATAATGCTTAAGCATTCAAAAGAGATTGAATGGCGCGTGCTGCTTTCATGCTTGGCTTCTCATCATCTGGTGAGAGCATTTTTCTGAGCTCTACAAAGGCTTTTCTTTGCGTCTTTCCTTTTTCATGCAAGATTTCATCAAGCCCTAAAGCCATAAGATTAGGCAGACATCTTTCTTGTAAATATTCAGGAACCACGAGCTTTTGCAAAATAATATTCACTAGACTCACATACTTGGTTTTGATAAGTGCACGCGCAACAAGGGCCGTCAGGAAGTTTACTTTATAACCAATCACCATCGGTACATCCAACAAAGCGAGCTCTAGGGCAACGGTACCAGATGCCGCAAGCGCCACATTGGATGCTTGCATCGCTTGATATTTTTCTTCTGGATCCACGGTGATAACGGCTGGAACACCCCATGACATCGCTTCTTCTTCAATACGTTCTCTGAAATGTCTAAAGGTTGGAATAACAATCGCTATATCGGGGTGGCGTTCTGCTATCTCTTGAATCGTTTTCGAAAAGGTGGGCAGCATGTATTTCAGCTCATTTTTCCGACTGCCCGGCAAGACGCAAATAAGTGTTTTATCTTCCGGAATTTGATAGCGCTTTCGAAATGTATTGGATTTAATTTTTAGATCTTCAGACTCAACAATTGGATGTCCCACAAAGGTGCAATCAAGGCCATGACGCGTAAAATAAGGTGGCTCAAAGGGGAGTAACGCAAGACCCTTTGAGAGAAATCGAGCAACCTTCTCTGCCCTCTTCTCACGCCAAGCCCAAACAGAAGGCATCGTGTAATGGACGAGAGGAATGCCTAGTTTTTTGACGGCTTTTCCAACCCTAAAATTAAAATCGGGACTATCAATCGTCACAACAACATCAGGCTTCTTTTTCTCAATATCATCAATAGTCTGGTTAAGACGAGAGAGCACATTAGGCAAATGTGGCAATATTTCAAACACCCCCATCAATGAGAGTTCCTGCATTGGAAAAAGGGAAGATATACCCTCTTTTTGCATGAAGTCTCCACCAATTCCAGCAAAGGATACGGTATCTCTATAGAGCTCTTTCAGTGCTTTCATCAGTCGCATACCAAGCAGATCACCTGATGCTTCACCTGCGATAATATAAACCAACAGTTCTTTTTTATGCATCAAACACCTCTACTTCTACACCAATTATAAAAATTTTCGATTTGTTTGCGAGATCAAAAACCACCTCTGGATGTAAAACGATCACCTCATCTGCGCCGAGTGCAATGCCTCTAAACCCAGATGCTGCAAGCTTTTTAATGGTCTCTGGTCCAATTGTTGGACGATCCACGCGTGCGTCTTGATTGGGTTTAATGGATTTAACAAGAATGGGCCCTCTGCCTGGTCGCATGAGTTGCGGCGTTCGTTCAATCAGTTGGTCGGTCCCTTCAATTGCTTCAACAGCAAGAATAAGCCCCTCTTGCAGAACAACGCTCTGTCCAATGTCCGCATCACCTAGTTTTCTAATAATTTTAAAGCCATGGCGTATATCATGCCAATCAACTTCATCAGGCGCACACACAGTTTTAAGACCCGAGGGCATTAAGAGGCCCTGCCCTGTAATTGACTCTGCGCTCACAACACGAAAGCCTTCTTCATGCTCAAGACGGCTTACGATCGTTGAAAGTAAAGAATCATCGCCAAAAACAGACCCCATCATTGACGATATCCATTTAAACCCTAGTGCATCCAATTTAAGTTCACGCCATCCGGGGCGACGAAATCGCCCAACAAAGACAATCTCTTCAACATCTGCTTCTCTTAAAAGAGTCAGTGTTTTCTTGATTTGCCCTATTTGACTCCACGCATGTGCGTGCGGTTGAATCGTCTCTGGAGGCGTTTGTCCCTCAAACCCAATCAAAAAAAAGGGATGATGTGTTTCAGTGCACCGCTTAATAACTTCTAGAGGTAAATCACCCTCACCGCATATAATGCCGAGCTTAGAGGGTTTGCAAGAAGGCATCATCGAGTACTTCCTTCGGTGAACAGAGTTTCTTCTTAGAATCCTTTTGTATAAAGGCAATAATCTCATTCACGCGATCATTATGCACTTGATGTGATAGTGTTTCTACACGGTCAGCTAATGTTCCATCATTTTGAAAAATATGATCGTATGCATTTTTCAAAGAATAAATATCTTCCTTAGTGGCGCCGCGCCTCCTAAGACCAATAAGATTGAGACCATAGAGCGAGGCTCTCTCTCCTTTTATGGCCGCATAGGGGAGCACATCATGCTCAACACCGCTCATTCCACCAATAATGGCATGCGTTCCAATGCGAACAAACTGATGCACTGCAGCAAGACCACCAATAATGGCGTAATCTTCCACACTCACATGCCCACCTAGAGCTGCGCTATTTGCCATAATAACATGGTTACCAATAATACAATCATGCGCTATATGAGCATTGGCCA
This sequence comes from Nucleicultricaceae bacterium (SeqCode), assembly GCA_051961235.1. Classification (GTDB taxonomy): domain Bacteria; phylum Pseudomonadota; class Alphaproteobacteria; order Caedimonadales; family Nucleicultricaceae; genus JBQCDM01. The sequence continues at coordinate 1,962 of JBQCDM010000287.1, read as the reverse complement.
TAATCAAACAACGATTCCCCACAACTGTCTTCATACCGCCACCTTCTGTGCCCGGTTGAATAGTCACGTACTCACGAATCATGTTGTATTCACCAATGGTAAGCGTAGATGCCTCACCATGATATTTTAAATCCTGCGGGCGATGCCCAATCGATGCAAAAGGAAAGATTTCTGTTCCCTTACCGATTTTGGTATGACCTGCCACGACCACGTGTGAGTGCAAAGTAACATCATCAGCAATCTCCACATTTCCGCTGAGATGGCAAAAGGGACCCACATGCACGTTCAAACCCAGCTTAACAGAGGGCTCAATAACGGCTGTTGGATGAATAAGTGGTTTTGTACTCATTATTAAATCTCAGTTGTTTCTGCAATCATTGCTGTGAATTCAGCTTCAGCATGAAGCTGACCATCCACAAAAGCTTGACCAGAATATTTCCAAACTTGGCGACGATTTTGTATTTTCTTTACGTGCAAACGAAGTGTATGGCCTGGTAACACAGGCTTTCTAAAGCGTGCATTTTCAATGGCCATAAAATATACAATCTTGCTTTTATCAGCAGAATTCAGATAGTGACTCACCAACACACCTGCCGTTTGCGCCATCGCCTCTACAATTAAAACACCCGGCATCACAGGGTTATTAGGGAAGTGACCTTGGAAAAAGGGTTCATTAATCGTAACATTTTTAACACCCACAGCTGAGAGATCTTCTTCAATATCCTCAATACGATCAATCATAAGCATCGGATAGCGATGCGGAATCAAACGTTGAATCTCATCGATATTAATAGTCTTTTTGTCTGCGTTTGTTTGTGTCACTGTCATATGTTGCTACCTACTTCTTTTGAGTCAATTTTGAAAGACTAACGGTTTGGCGATGCCACTGTTTGATCGGAACAGCTGGCGTACCCGCAATTGTCTCTCCTGATTCCACATCACGCATAACGCCACTTTGTGCTGCAATACGTACTTTACTGCCTACTTTTAAGTGCCCTGCAAGGCCTGCTTGGCCTGCAGCAATCACGTAGTCTCCTAATTGCGTACTTCCTGCAATACCAACCTGTGCCACAATAACGCATCCTCGACCAAGCTTCACATTGTGGGCAATCTGCACAAGATTATCAAGCCTGGATCCACGGCCAATCACCGTGTCATCAAGACTGCCGCGATCAATTGTTGTGTTGGCACCTATTTCCACATCATCTTCGATGATAACGCGACCCAATTGAGGAACCTTTACGTGCCCTTTATCGTCCATGAAAAAGCCAAATCCAGCCTGTCCAATGCGTGCACCTGGGTAGATAATACAATCGCGCCCAATCACACAATAAAAAAGCGTGACGTGAGGTGCAATAGAGCAATTATTTCCAATTTTTACATTAGGACCAATAACCGTATGGGCGCCTATTCTACAATGGTCTCCCACTTCAGCATTGGGGCCAATGATGACGCCTTGCTCAATAATACAGTCTTTGCCAAGACGTGCCGTTGGATGAATGGCAACCTCTTGCTCTGTAAATGTGTTTTCCACATCAGGATAAAAGGCCGTTGCAATCTTTGCGTATGCGCGGTAAGGAAATGGATCAATCAAGAGCGTCATATGTTCCGGCGCTTCTAACTCAAATTCAGGATGTATAACACAAAACTGTGTTTTGGATGTTTGAAAAGCTTTGACATATTTTGGATGATGAAGCACAGAACATTGGGCAGGCTCCGCATCATCAAGGGACGCAACGCCATAAACAAGGTCACTTTCTTGTGCCTTTGGTGCAAAACGCACGCGCTCCACACCAGACAATTCAATGATGTCTTTTATACTAAATGGACCACGTGGTGTATAAAAATGCTTATCAATCATTGTTTGATCCTTTTTGATTTTTTTGAAGTCCGGGCATAACGTGATTCAGCTGATCCAAGACTTCTTTAGTGATATCAATAGGCTCAACGCTATAGATCACA
>JBQCDM010000286.1:0-3221 GCA_051961235.1 Nucleicultricaceae bacterium (SeqCode) | reverse complement strand
GAAGAAACCGCTTTCATTGCATAAAGTCAAAGCTAAACGATTATATTTGAGGAAAGCTGAAGAGGGGGGGGGGCCTTCCTTTGAAAGCAGAAAGGAAGGGAGGAAGCGGAAGACAGATGGAAGGTAGACGAAACGATGAGTTGAACAGGGCATCAGGTTGGCTTTTGAACTGAGAATCGATGTTGCAGGATGACGTAAACCGCTGTGAAATGCTCCAGCCACTCCACGGAAGGTGTTAGGAAGTTGAACAAAGCAGAGCGCGTTGACATGCCGATAAAGTCGTTTGCCGGAATGTCCACACACGGCGTAACTTCCAGCATATCCGCAGTGACGAGCCTTGCTTCGATGAAGGTGGTGTTGAGCATCATGCGGGCCAGCAGAGTTGTATTTGCAGAGGCCAAAGTCATCTTATGTCGGCCACAGCTTGCAATGATGTGCATACATGGCGGTGTCGTGTCGAAGAGCCGCAATGTGGTTTGTTGCAATCTTTTGCAACTGCTGTTAGACGGGCTGCCAATTCAGTTGAGTAGACAAGTCCAACTGCTGAACGCTTTAAACAATGGTCAGTTCCACTTAAATCATCCATTGCTGCGTTGGCCAAATTTTTGCGCAGAATTTAAATCCTTCAAAGGCACGGCAAAACACTGAGATCGGAGATAGCAAATGTTGTTTTCCAGTCGTCGATGATTGTGACGTTGCTGAAGGATAAAGCGTAGTCCTGTGCTTCGGATATCTATTTCCGATTGGATTAAGTTCCGTGCCATCGTTAGAAATGAACAAATTGGCAGGATTTGTGATGTTACCGGTGTCCAAATCAGTCGTCCATGCCCGGCAGCTAGCAAACATAAAAAACAATTAAAAAAGCATATATTACATACAATACATTTTTATTGTATTTTTTAGAAATTCTTTAATTTTTGCTTAAACTAATTTTTAATGATAATTCTAAATTAAATATGTTGGTCACCCTTAGACGTCTCTATTTATTTGTGGCCAAATTCTATAACTTTTTTTATAATTGTTTATATTTCCACCTTCATCGGCATCTGTTTTTAGGCGGTGACACGAAAGAAGAACATCCAAAAGCGGCATCAAAGAGTCCTGGAAAAATGATTCAAGGCGGCAAAAAAGCCAAAAATAAAGAAATAAAGAAGAGGAATACGGAGGGAAACGGATTAACACACCACCACCCCCCCCCTCCACCCCATAAGCAGAAAAAATGAGAGAATAGGAAAGGGAGGCGGAAGCAAGCCAAAATGGAGGCGGTATAGGTCAAATAGAAGTCGAAGCCTAAGAAAAGGAAAACACAGCCCAAGACGAAAGAGAACAAAAGAGAAGAGAAAGCCAAGCGGAAGGAAAGGAAGAGAGCGGAAGACAACGAAAAAGGTTTCAACCCCCTTTTCAAAAGTAAAGAAAGATGTGCGGAAGAGAATTCAACAATGGACGCGGAAGAGAAAAAGGACGGAGGAAGAAGAGAAGCCAAGAAGAAAATGGAAGGCGGAAGAGAAGCCAAGTAGGAAGCAAAAGAAAGGTAGAACCTTTCTCACCCATCCCAAAAGCGGAACAGAAGAGAGGAAGTGTAAAAGAAAACCAAGGAGGAAGAAAGGGAAGTGCCCTCCCCTCTACCCCACCCCCACCCCTACGTAAAAGATGATACGAAGCGGAAGAGAAGCGGAGAAAAGTCAGAAAGAAAAAAGGAAGTCGAACAAAACAGGCGGGAGAGAAGACGAAAAGCAAGCGGTAGAGAAAACCAGGAGAGAGGCGGAAGAGAACGCGGAAAAGAGAAGTAAAAAAGAAGCCGATGCCGGAAATGAAGAAAGCGATTGAAGCGAAAGCCAACTCTGCGGCGGATGGAAAAGTCAAGAAGGAAGGGAACAGAATGCCAAGGAAGGAAAGCGGAAGAGGGGGGGGCCCTCCCTTGAAAACAGAAAGGAAGGGAGGATGCGGAAGAAAAACTAAGTGGAGAGTAGAAGAGAAACTGAAGAAAAGTTGATGAGAAAAAATAAGGAGAAAAGAGCAATAAAGCGGAATAGAATGCCGCCAAAAGAAGCAAATTGCGAGCAAATAAGCGAAAATGTCAATGCAATACAAGAAGGTCAGCACAGGAAGAAGGCACTAGACTACAGTAGGCTGAGCTGCGCAGAAACTTGAAGGTGTAGACTGTAGTCTAGAAAGAAGAAGGAAGTGAAGGAGAAGAAGAGGAGAAAACTGCTAAAGTGACATCCCCCCACGATGTGGCCAAATACGAGAAGCACAAAGGTAAGAGAAGTGATGGAGAGATAAGGATGAAGGAAGAATATGAACAAAGCCGAAGGAAGAGTCGAGATAGAAAAGACAAAGTGATCAAAAATTGTAAGAAAGAGAACTGCAGTGAGTTTACCGAATGAAGGCCATCAGCAGAGGCGACGAAGTAAGTGATCAAATAGAGAAGGAAATATGCAGAAAAGGAACGGGAGGCAAAAGAAGAAACGAAGGCAAAAAAGGAAGAGATGAAGATGAGGAGGAAGGAAAAAGCGAAGGAAAAGGGCGGAAAGATAAGAGAAAATAAGATGAAACAAGCAAAAAAAGGAATTGAAGAGAAGGAGATGAATTTTTGGCGTTTGTGCAAACACAATTAAAAATATTTTAATAAAAATAACAAAAATAATTGAATACTAGGTCTTCAGAAATTTTTGAAAAATGTTCGGTGTTTAAACTTAGCCCCACTTATTTACTGAAAATTATTTTTCTGCCCAAAATTGGGTCCCCTTTCAGAAAGAAATATAGTGTGTGCTGAAATGTTATTCTGTGTCCAAACAAGGTTGTTTGTGCAAACACAATTAAACATTTTTTTATCATAAATAACAAAAATATTTGAAAATTTTCATGTAAATATCGGTATTTAAACTTGCCCCACTAATTTACTGTAAATTAATTTTCGGCCCAAAATTGGGTCCACTTTCAGAAAGAAATATAGTGTGTGCTGAAATGTTGTTCTGTGTCCAAACAAGGATGTTTGTGCAAACACAATTAAAAATATTTTTAACATAAATTTAAATCTCTAGATCTTCAAAATTTCTGAAAAATTTTTGGTTCAACAGCATGATAAGTTGCTTTGGAATGATCGCTTCGCCTGATGAATGTCCGTTTTGTATACAAACAGCAAAATAAGATCCAGAATTGGGAGAAGAAACCGCTTTCATTGCATAAAGTCAAAGCTAAACGATTATATTTGAGGAAAG
>JBQCDM010000285.1:0-4909 GCA_051961235.1 Nucleicultricaceae bacterium (SeqCode) | reverse complement strand
GATTCTCTTAGAACAACTCACAGAAGAGGACGAACATTCCGCTATTGTTGGAAAGAAATATGAATATCGTACTGGTACCAATGAAAGTGCCTCAGACTATTATGTTGGTTGGCTCCATTTTACCGCGCTTGATTACGGTGAAGCAGAACACCACTACATCAGTCCACAAGAAGGATTTGATCGATCCGTTACCTTAATTTCCCGTAAAAGCGAAATCAAACCGCATGCCTTTATTAGAAAACTGGTTCGAAAAGGTGTGATTGCAACTGACTTCCTTAAAGGAACGCCTTCAAAAAACGATGCCTCAAAAACATGTATCGAATATATTATCTATAGTCGCGCCGGTAATCGCTATATATCTGTTAAAGCTTTTCGTGATCATAGTGAAACTTCTTAATAAAATAAGCGGGGCACCTTTGCGTGCCCCATTATCCTTTATCGTTTGATCCAATGAATTGAGCAATCATGACACTATTCTCTGCGTCAGAAAAATATGGTGCTTTTTGATAATCACTAAAAATATGAATAACGTCAAAACCATACGCCTGAAGCAGATCTTTCAGTGCATCGAGCGATGTTAAGAGCAACCGCATTTCTGAGAATGACTCTCCTTCTTGCCAACTTCTTTTAATCTTATAGGTCACAGTGGAATCATCAAAATTATAGCGGCGTTTTCCAAATACCTTTATCCTCTGTCCTTTGGTATCTTTAAATGTGTGCCAAAAGGAATAAGTCGATTCATCCTGCATTAAGGCAGATGTTAAATTCTGCACCTGAAAAATAAACAGCCCCCTTTCTCTTAGATGTCGTTGCACGCACGTTAACATGCGCTGTTGTTCGTGTGGTGTTGCAAACGATTGAAAGGCATGCCCAGAAAGAAGGATTAAGTCAAATTTGCGGTGCAACTCAAACTGCCGCATATCACCTAAAACAAAGGAAACGGGAAGTGATCCAGCTTTTTTGGACGCATATTGTAATAGGGTCCGGCTTGAATCGAGGCCCACACACTCAAAGCCCTGTTGACTGAGAGGAATCACGGTGCGTCCCGTACCACATGATAGATCTAAAACACGCGTTCCTTCCATAAAATCGAGATAAAATTGAATATTGCTGTCGTAATCCCCAAACTCAGCATCAAAAATCTCAGCAATAGAGTCTTCCATTTGAACTTTATTCTTCATGAGAGATCTCATAGTGTTATTTTTATTTGATCATAAGATGATACTTTTTGAAACGTCAACTTCATTAAAGAATTCCCATTGTTTTTATTCTAAAAGAGATATTCAGGCTACGAATTGAACTTGAAAATCTATCTAAAAAACAGTATTGAACACATCGAGGAGATCAAAATCATGCGTAAAATTACTGTAGCCGCTCTTTACAAGTTTGCTGATTTTCCAAATTTTAAAGAACACCAAGAAAGCATCAAGGCTGTATGCAAAGAGAATAAAATCTTAGGAACATTGCTGCTCGCACATGAGGGAATCAATGGAACAATTGCCGGACCCGATAGTGGCGTTGACGCTTTGATTGCACACCTTCATTCGATCCCTCAGTTCAAGGACCTTGAATACAAAAAATCTTACGTAGATGATTACCCCTTCTATCGTCTAAAAGTACGTCTTAAGAAAGAGATTGTGACCCTGGGGGTTGAAGGACTACAACCTGGCACGAAAACAGGACACTATGTGGCTCCTCAAGATTGGAATGATCTCATTTCCTCACCCGATGTTATCCTAATCGATACACGCAATGATTATGAAGTGAAAGTTGGGACATTTAAAGGCGCTGTCAATCCAGAGACTGAATCCTTTCGAGAATTTAGCAACTACGTCTTAGATAATCCAGATCTCTTTAAGAATCGCCGCATTGCCATGTTTTGCACAGGCGGCATCCGCTGTGAGAAAGCGTCTGCCTTCATGATGCATCATGGATATGATGATGTCTATCAGCTGAAAGGTGGCATCTTAAAATATATTGAAGAAGTGCCTCAAGATGAGAGCCTTTGGGAAGGCGAGTGTTTCGTTTTTGACAATCGCGTTTCGGTAACCAATGGTGTAGAACCAGGTCATTTTGACCTCTGTCATGGATGTAGAGCGCCGATTACGGAAGAAGTTAAAAGCTCGCCTCATTATGAAAACGGGGTTTCATGTCCAGAATGTTACGATAAAAAATCAGAGAAAAAGCTAAAGGCGCTTCGTGAACGTCAACGACAAATTGCGCTCGCCAAGTCACGTAATCAGCGCCACTTGGGTGTAAGACCTAGCTAAAATAAAAAGGGAGTAGTAGCTCCCTTTTTTATTGTTGAAGTTCACAAACCGCATCAGCCCCCTCTTGAAGGACCTAAAATACTATCTATATCTGACACGCTTTCTTCATGATCCGTGATCTCTTTCGCATCAAACCCTTTTTCTTTTAAAACAGCAATACCTTCCCGGGCATCAGCAAGATTCTTTCGAGCTATCGCCTTCTTTCCCATCATATTTCCTGATGCAAGGGCTAAATCTTGAATGACTTTTTTGTTTAAGCTCTGCACATCCATTTGTCTTAACTGAGTAACATCTGCATATGCGCCTGTTGATAGAACAGCCATCCCAATAAGAGACGCCATTACGTAACGTAACTTCAAAGTCTTCATAATATCCTCCTAATATTCAATATTTTTATGATAACCAAAAATATATAAAATATTGCTAACAAATAAATTATTAACTATTAAGAAATATAAAATAATTATTTTAATAAACTACAGAATCAATTTTTTACATCACAATAAAGCCACATGTTTTTTTCATCTATTTCAGTGTTGGAATAAAGTCTTGCTGTGTCTTAAAAGATAGCGCACCAATTTCTTTTAGTTTTGTGTGCGTTAGTGTGTTTTTCGACAACATATCAAGGATATTCTGTTGATGCCTGCCTGTGATATGAGTCTTCACATATGCTTTGGTCCTTGGACTTACCATGCCCTGAAAAGCCTCTACTTGCATTGAAAAATCTTTCTGACCAAGTTCTCTTACTTCATTTTCATTGATAAACTGCGCATTCAAGCAATCTTGAATTCTTTTCTGCAGTTGACGTCTAATATGTTTGTCAACAAAGCTATCCAAATCCATTTCTGTGCCATGACTGAACTCTTTACGACTACGCTTAATGCCCGAAAAAGATGTCACGGCAGGTGCTATTTCAAGAACATTGTCTTTTTCTGCCCCAAACAGCATATAGTTTTCAAATGCGAGGTCGTATGCCATTTTCTGTTGCTGATATGAAGAACCAGCACTTACAACCTTTTGTAGCGACTGTAAATCTATCTGCGCTACTTTCAAAAGCTCAACACTTTTATCCACAAGATCTGGATGCATAGCAGCCTTGATCCCATACTTATTCGATAAAAAAGCAGTTGCTGCCGACTCACCTGTTATTCCAGGATCATAGGGCATATAAGAAGATCCACCCAATCGCAGAGTGGAAGCACGGTAAAAAGGATGAAGTGACGACATTGCTTGTTGCGGTCCACGCTCAAGAAGAATCGCTCCATCCGTTGTATCCAATCGATAAATAGTCTGGAGATCGCCTACACGCGATCCTTTTGGGTTCACCGCCACTTTCAGTTCCCCAGACTGAAGACCCGTTAGATCCAAGTTAAAATCCCCCATAACAATGGAAAATGATGAATGGGAATCACCTGAAAGATCTTGTTTGAAAAAGTATCCTAAGCTTTGTTTGATCATAGAAGGCGTGCTTGAATACTTTAAGTGACAATTGGCATGTGCAAAAGTAATACCTGATGCTAGATGTTTAAAAACAGCTTTATAGAATCGATTCGCCTGATTGTACCCGATACCATCGCAGACATACTCCAAAGCCGACATAGTATCGAAACGAACACCGGTATAACGTTCTTTATTGTAAAGTGTTAATGTACCAAATGTCTCACCAGCAGTGTTTTTAAAGAGACCTTCCCATTCATCTCCATGAGAGGATGTCAAAAACGACTTAAAGAGCCCCATAAAAAGATGGGACCCGGCCTGACCATTAACAGCGCCCGGAATTTCCTGAAGAGCAACAATCGTGTCAGGATTTTTATTTACATAGCTTGCAATAATGTTCGCGATAGAGTGAAGGCGCTTCTTATAATCACTCTCGGTTTCCTTCCTTCCCTTAAAATCTTTTTCATACATAAAGCCATGACGCACTCCAAATGCCCAAGTATTCCAAACTAGAAATGGAAAGGATTGGCCAAGATGAGTCACAACCACCTGAATTAATCGATGGTCAGACAGCCGATTTTCAAACTCATTGTGATCAGGACATGTGAGAGAAAGAGTGGAAGAATGAGAAGTGGAACTGGATTCTCTAGGATAGTCGTCGTCATCTAAAAGACGTGTTGATGCTGATAAATTGTCACAACTCAAGAATGTACTAAACAATGCTAAAAAAACAGACGACCCTACTGATTTGAGCATAACGATATATCTCCTTCTAGATTTGACAAATAGTAAAATTTACATTTTACACACAAGATAATCAACGATAAAAAACTAGCAATAACATATTAAGAATGCTGAATAAAAAAACAAAAGAAAAGGATTTTGCAACTTTATATTTAAATTTATTGAGACAAAAATTGTTTTTTAACGCACTTGCTCTTTGTTTTTACGATAAGGACTGCTTTTACTCACCTCGTTTACATCTAAACCTTTTAATCATATATTTTTAACGTTTTCTCATTGCCTTTTGAAAGATTCATGCTATAAGGCCCGTATAGATCACATGAAATATCGAGATGATTGTTTTTATCTCATAAGATTCAGCAGAAAAGCATTTAATGCTTCCAGTATTTTTTGTTTTTTATTAGAATAGCACTTTAAATTTGTATGGAGATCCCATGCCTCAAACTCCCCCTTTTAAT
>JBQCDM010000284.1:0-3307 GCA_051961235.1 Nucleicultricaceae bacterium (SeqCode) | reverse complement strand
CCATCTGCGATATTATTAGACACGACAGCTTTCAAGTTAAAATCAGGGAATGTATCTCCAATAGTCAGCATGCGGGGCTCCTTCTTTGTTGTTAATAACCTGTTTGAATGCGATCAATTAATTCCTTGACCGAGGGAATAAATCCGTCTTGATAGAAAGAATCTTGTGCAAAACGATACGCATTGTGTCCTGCAAACATGAGGTGTTCTTCAACACTGCCACCATGTGCAATTTCTTGAAGTGTTTTTTGAATACAAAATGATCGTGGATCCGCTTTGCGTCCTGTTGAGTAGGGTTCATGCTGGGTCCAGTTGCTAAAGCCACAAGCGCTGAGGCATCCCATGCAATTGATTTGATCAACCAAGATTTGATTGGCTTTTTCAGGTGTCACAAACACAAGCGTTGAATCTGGTGTTTTTAAAGCTTCTACAAAACCTTCATTAAGCCAGGTTTTGGCTCGTTGATGATCAAGCGGTGTTAGATACACCTTGCGGCGCCTGATGCCAATTTCAAGTGCTACACAATGTTCACCAATTTCAGAAGATGTGTAGGCTACTTGTCTATGGGACCGTTCGATCAACTCATGCAAAAACTCATTTTGTACGGCTGAGGAATAAAATCCAGTGGGTGAAAAACGATTCAAATACACATCACCCTTTTTAAGGGTCATGATTTTTCGCTTCCATTCTTCAGAAATGGGGCTTTCTTTTGTAAGCAAGGGGCGGGTGCCAAATTGAAACGCAATAGGACCGAGCTCTGGATTATTAATCCAATCTTCCCACTCACTGAGCCACCATACACCACCCGCCATAACAATAGGCGTGTCGTTTAAGCCAAAACCACGCATTTCTTCACGAAGCAACCGAACACGCTCATAGGGACGTTCTGGTTTTGTTGGATCTTCACTGTTGCTGAGCCCATTATGACCACCGGCAAGCCAGGGATCTTCATAGACAACACCACCGAGAAGGTCAGAATATTTGTGAAATGCGCGTTTCCACAATGCTCGAAACGCACGTGCTGAGGAAACAATCGGATAATAATATACACCATAACGAGCGGCGATCTCACCAACACGATAGGGCATGCCAGCACCACAGGTAATACCGTGCACGAGCCCTTTGGTACCTTCCAGAACGCCGTGCAAAATATCTTCACATCCGCCCATTTCCCAGAGCACATTCATATGAATGCGGCCTTCTCCATTGGATTTTTCATGGGCAATGCGGGCTTGCGTAATGCCACCCATAATACCATATTGGATCAACTCTTGATGGCGTTCGCGCCGCGTTTTTCCTTTATAGACGATGGGCACAAGGTTGCCAGATTCATCATAGAAGTCTGCATTAACGGCGGAGAAAGTTCCAGCACCGCCTGCAGCAGCCCAAGCACCCGAACTGATACCTGTTGAAACAGAAATGCCTTTTCCACCTTCAATAAGAGGGAGAATTTCTTTGCCAGAGATACGTACGGGGCTTAGTTTGTTTTTCAATCAACGACTCCAGTTATGAATGATCGCTCAGGTTTTCACCTGTCTCTTGGTTCACGACTTTCATGCTAAGCTTAGCTTTGCCGCGGTCGTCAAATCCAATCAGCTTAACGTATACTTCATCACCATTTTGTACAACATCTGTCACTGTTTCCACACGTTGTGGCGCTAATTGAGAGATGTGAACAAGACCTGCTCTGTCTCCAAGGTAAGTGACAAGCGCGCCAAAATCCATAATTTTCATGACTTTACCGCGATAAATTGCACCCACTTCAGGCTCAGCTGTAATGGACTTGATACGCGCCATAGCATCTTCAATCGATTTCAGATCAGTTGCTGAAATCTCAACCGTACCGTCATCTTTAATCTCGATGCGTGCACCGGTTGTTTCGCAAATCTCACGAATCACTTTACCGCCTGTTCCAATCACATCACGGATTTTCTCCTTCGGAATCTGCATGGATTCAATGCGCGGGGCATTGGGGCTAATCGATTGGCGTGACGTATCAATCGCATCAGACATCTTACCCAAAATGTGAAGACGACCTGCTTTCGCCTGTATTAAAGCGGTTTGCATAATCTCTTTTGTGATGCTGGTAATTTTGATGTCCATTTGAAGCGATGTCACACCGTCTTCTGTTCCAGCAACTTTAAAGTCCATATCGCCTAAGAAATCTTCATCACCCAAAATATCTGATAGAACAACGAAATCTTTCTTTTCTTTAATGAGTCCCATGGCGATACCAGCAACAGGTTTTTGAAGAGGTACACCTGCATCCATCAAAGAAAGGGATGATCCGCAAACCGTTGCCATAGAGCTTGAACCATTGGACTCAGTGATTTCTGTTACCACTTGAATGGTGTAAGGGAAGTTTTCCCGTGTCGGCAAAAGCGGATGAATGGCACGCCAAGCAAGCTTACCATGGCCAATCTCACGACGACCCGGTGCACCAAAGCGTCCTGTTTCACCAACAGAGTAGGGTGGGAAGTTATAGTGCAGCATGAAATTTTCGCGATATTCACCCTCAATGGCATCAATCACTTGTTCATCTTGGCTGGTTCCAAGCGTTGTAATAACGAGCGCTTGAGTTTCACCGCGTGTAAACAAAGCACTGCCATGAACACGAGGAATAAGGCCCACTTCAACACTGATTGGGCGAATATCTTCAGGGGAACGGCCGTCAACACGTTTCTTTTTCTTCAACGTATCACCGCGCACAATCTCTTTTTCAAGATGTTTAAACTCAGCCATAACAAAATTAGCAGATATTTCTTCTGTCACAAACTTTTCAAGCGCTGCTTGCTTAATCACATCAACGGCACTACCGCGTACTAATTTTTGTGTATTTTTATAGGCTTTTCTTAGATCATCTTCAAAAACAGCTTTAATTTCTTTGAAGAGCTTCTCCGCTTTTTCATTCACTTCAGGAACGGCCCAAGCATCTTTACCTGCTTTTTTTGCAAGCTTCTCAATCATTTTAATGATGGGTTGGTAATGCTCATGTCCGAACATCACCGCATCTAAGATTTGCTCCTCAGTAAGCTCATGCGCCTCAGATTCAACCATAAGAACGCCTTCTTTTGTTCCAGCAACCATAAGGTCGATTTTGGATTCAGCGATTTGTTCGTTGGTTGGGTTTAAAACTAATGCGCCATCGATCATACCTACGCGCGCACCACCCACAGGTCCCATGAAGGGGAGACCTGAAATCGCAAGCGCTGCAGACGCACCAATGATACCTAAAGCATCCGGATCATTTTCAAGATCATGGCTCAAAAGATTACAAATAATTTGAGTCTCATTGCGGAATGTTTCTG
>JBQCDM010000283.1:0-2320 GCA_051961235.1 Nucleicultricaceae bacterium (SeqCode) | reverse complement strand
TCACGTGCAAGACGCTCTTGTTCCTTGCGTTCTTTCTCAAGACGTGCAGCTTCTTTGCGTTGTTCTTCTTCACGTGCAAGACGCTCTTGTTCCTTGCGTTCTTTCTCAAGACGTGCAGCTTCTTTGCGTTCTTTCTCAAGACGCGCAGCTTCTTTGCGTTCTTTCTCAAGACGTGCAGCTTCTTTGCGTTCTTTCTCAAGACGTGCAGCTTCTTTGCGTTCTTTCTCTAGACGCGCAGCTTCTTTGCGTTGTTCTTCTTCACGTGCAAGACGCTCTTGTTCTTTGCGTTCTTTCTCTAGACGCGCAGCTTCTTTGCGTTGTTCTTCTTCACGTGCAAGACGCTCTTGTTCCTTGCGTTCTTTCTCAAGACGTGCAGCTTCTTTGCGTTGTTCTTCTTCACGTGCAAGACGCTCTTCTTCTTCACGTGCGAGACGTTCTTGCTCAGCTTGTTTCTCAGCAGCGACGCGCTTTTCTTCTTCTTCACGTTGAACTTGTAGAAGCGCTTCTTGGTTGCGTTGTGCTTCTAGAGCATCGTCTTCAGTATTTATCTTGGATCGTCTTGCAAGTCTCTTTTGTTTTGGTTTAGCCGTTGTAGCTTTTTTGGATGATTTCTTTTCCGCTTCTGCTGCTTCTGCTGCTCCTTCTGCTTTAATTGTATCAACAAGATATTGGTATAGCCCTTCACCGCCGATTACAAAAAATGGATGGTAAGCGCGATTATAAAGATAAACATTATTGTCATGAGATGGTTCGAAAAGCGAGTACGTTGTTTTACTCTTAGATCCTGGATTAAGGGTGACAGTTAATAGGTTGAACGGGTTATTATCAGTGTCTGCTTTCCCGGCAAGCTTTGTAGGATCACGCCCTTCTAACGTCTCTAATGCATCATTAAATGCGTTTTTATCCTTTCCTTTGATAAAGGAAATGTAAGGTTTAACCGTGCTATCTAGAGCAGATCGAAGCGTTTCGTCGTCTTGATGATCTTCAGGAAACTCTGGAACTGAGAATGCTGCTGCTCTATAATGATTTTTAAACTTTACAGAGTCTTTCGCGTAAAACCACTTTTCTTCATCACCAAGAGCTGAATTGGCGGTACCCATCCATTGTGCCAAGGAAGCAAATGCATAGTGATTCGTGTTGAGGTTTTCGCGTATTTCCTCCGGAGTGAGAACTTCTTGACTCGTATCCACGCGTTGAATTGTGCTACTGCCTTTTCTGGGGCTTTGAGATACTGGTGTTTTCAGTAATGAAAGGCGGTTGTTGGTAGCTTTTCTTGGGGTAGATGGGGCAGCTTTTTTTTTGGCAGATCCGGCATCTTCCTCTTCACTACTAGAAGCTGATGCGTCATCAATATAGCCTGCGCTTGATAGCAAAAGGCTTGCGGCAACTGAGGCAAGCAACATTTGGCGTACTGTTTTTGAACTCATTAATATTTTCCTTGATAATATAATTAATAACAGATTTTCTATATTTTTTTTTAGCTTATCTGTCAATTTAAAAAAATTGACTAAAGACCATATTCATTGGCAAAATAATAAATTTAATAACAATGAGTTGTATTTATTTGTAATGTATTCTAGTGAAATATTTGATGTATTCTTTTAAAACAATCAATTGTCAATTTTAACTATAATATGACTTGTGAGAAAATTTATGTTTTATTGTTTTCCTGTGTTTTGGAACTAAGTATAATTTAAATTTATGATTATTTATTTTTTATAAATAAATTTATTATGCCTCCGTAAATTATTAAGCAAAAAAAAGCCACCGATGACGGTGGCTTTTGAGTGTTTATGGTGGTTATTTTATAGTCTTGTTCCATCTTTGAGAACGATTGAGGGAACTCTTTTCTTTTGTGCTATGAACGACGAGGCCCAGCTCATTGTAAATGGTTGCGTATGAGTTATTTTTCTTGTTACACCTCCAAATAGGTCACGCACGATTATTGACCCGTCTTCCATTGTCATGTATCCACCATCTTTGAGTGAGTCATAGACGCCCTGCCACTTTGCATTGTCTTGAAGCTCTTCAACTGTCGGTACAGGTGGTTGTGGTGGGATTTGTCCCTGTAACACCAACATTTGTTGTTGAAGTTGCAAGATCTGTTGACGCAATTGTTGCTCAAGGATCGCCGCTTGTTGGAGCTGCACTACTTGCTGTTGAAAAAGTACACCTTGATCATGCAACTGCTGATCTTTGTCAGCGACTTCATCTTTTGCAATACGTGTTTCTTCTCTTGCTAGGCGTGCTTCTTCTGTGAGGAGTTGCACATCTTGTTTTAGAGCATCTTTTGCACGTTTCTTCTTTTGAAGTTTTTGCC
>JBQCDM010000282.1:0-5122 GCA_051961235.1 Nucleicultricaceae bacterium (SeqCode) | reverse complement strand
TATTATGTATTATTATAAAACCATTATAATACATTCAGCGATAACCTGCAATTGACCAGAAGAATTCAGGATCATTTCACATCTTTGAGATTTTACTCAATGGCTGAATCTTTAAGGAAACCGCCTACCTGTGTTTCAAAAAGTGTTTTATAAAGGCCATTTTTTTGAATGAGGTTGTCATGAGAGCCATCTTCCACAATCACGCCTCGATCAAAAACCAAAATACGATCCATGTGGAGAAGGGTTGACAATCGATGCGCGATCACAAGGGTTGTTTTTTCTTGGATAAGATCCCAAAGAGATTCTTGAATCAGTTGCTCTGTCACAGAATCGAGCTGGGATGTTGCTTCATCCAAAATCAAAATTGGTGCGTTTTTTAAGATTGCACGTGCGATTGCAATGCGTTGCCTTTGTCCGCCTGAAAGCTTAACACCACGCTCTCCCACATGCGATGCATAGCCTTCTGGCAAAGATGCAATAAACGCGTCAGCGTGCGCTTTTTTTGCAGCGCGGATGATATCGTGCGTACTAGCCTTCATGTCACCATAGCCAATATTGTCATAAAGGGAGCGATGAAATAAGGTTGGGTCTTGAGGAATCATGCCAATAGCTTGCCTTAGAGACTGTTGTGTTACGGTTTTTATATCTTGATGATCAATGAAGATTTGTCCTTGTTGTATCTCGAATAGTCTTAGAATGAGATTCACAAAAGTTGTTTTTCCGCCCCCAGAATATCCAACTAACCCCACTTTTTCACCCGCTTGAATGGTGAGGGATAGATCCTGAAATAAAGGATTGTCTTTTGAGTAACCAAAATGAACTTTATCAAAAACAATAGCACCCTGCTTTACCTCTAAGGGGTGAGCCTTAGGATGATCTTCGATATCGAGAGGGGAAAGGGCAATGGAAAGTCCTTGGGAAATGCTGCCAAGAAGATCAGCATATTTACCAATATCAATGGCCAAGGACCATAGAAAATCAACAATGGATATGTTAATCGTCAGAATAAGCGCAAAATCTCCTGCTGTTATATGGCCGGCATCAAGTCCACGCACAAGCCAAAATAAGCAAACTCCCTGATAGATGACGAAAGACAATCCTTGGAACGTGAACATTTTTAAGAAATACCAGTCTCGTTTTTGATCGGCATTTACATAGGCATCAAGGGTAGGGCTCAGCTTTTTGATTTCGTCTCGTGCACGGGCAAAAAGACGCACGCTTGACATGTTGCTTAAAATATCCACAAGCGCACCCATCACTTCTGACTTTACTTCTGCTGAGTGATGACTGAGTTTCTTGGCCTTTTTTGAGAAAAAGATAGATCCCCCAACAAAAATAATGATCCAGATCATAAGGCTTTGCGCAAAAATGGGGTGGACCTGCCAGACGGTAAAAAGAGCAATGAGAAGGGCCATGCAATGGCGAATGAAAACATCCATGGTGGCCTTGCAAAAATCTGGGACACCACTCATCACATCTTTAATTTTGTTGGCAAGGCCTCCTGCAAAATGATCTTGAAAGAGCTTATCTGAATGCAACATCATGCGTTGCATCAAAATTTTTGCAATGTGCCTTTTAAGGGGAGGGTTCAACTTAAGCCAAATGTAATCATAAAGACGATACATGAGCACAATAATGAGCGCCATACTCACGTAAAGTAATGCTGGAAGCGCGAGCTTTGATAAGGCGGTGCCTGGTGTTAAGGATGGGACCGTATCCAACATTACCTTTAGAAGATAGGGTCTTAAGGAGACGTCTACGGACCAAATAAGGGAAATAATAAATTGTCCCAAAACAAGACTTTTAAATGGGCGAATGCAATTAAGAACAAAACGTTTTTGGGATAAGTTTGGCTGCGTCATCCACCCATTATATCATCTCTTAAGACGATGTCCAACGTTTGAGGGGTAGCATTGAGGGTGCAAACTCCTCCAATAGGGAATGTGAAAAAGGGCATGGTATGACCAAAATCCAAATCAGCAACAACGGGAATCCGCTCAAATAGGGGCAATGTTTTTATGATATCCTGGAGATGTTCACATGAGAGACCAAATTTACTTTCAAATCGCCCCAACACCAAGCCACTTATAGTATCCACATGCGGTTGCTGGCTGAGAGCATGAAGTGCGCGCGTGAATTCTTGTATGTCCACCCGATCAGTATAGGCATCTGCTTCGATAAAGAGGATGGCATTTCGAAGGTCTGGTAAATAAGGGGTTCCAAACAAAAGAGAGAGTGTTGGTAAATTACCGCCTATAATCTTTCCACGTGCTTTACCGGGTTGTATAACAAAAGGGCCTGCATTAGGGATGAAGTGTCTCTTCTCTTGATCGAGATACCACGCATCTTCGGACCAGTGGGGGGAAACGTTTATAGTGACAGGCTCATGATGCATGACCATTTTTTTGAAATGTGTGATGCAATAATCGGCTCCTTGCCGCATAGCAAAGCTACTGAAATGGGGACCTGAATAGGTGATGAGGTTGGACCTTGCTAAAAAAGCATTTTGAAGAGCTGTAATA
Organism: Nucleicultricaceae bacterium (SeqCode); assembly: GCA_051961235.1. Classification (GTDB taxonomy): domain Bacteria; phylum Pseudomonadota; class Alphaproteobacteria; order Caedimonadales; family Nucleicultricaceae; genus JBQCDM01. The sequence continues at coordinate 2,600 of JBQCDM010000282.1, read as the reverse complement.
TCAGAGTATCCGCAAAAGACTTTTGGGTTATTTTGGATCAATGAATAGTCAATATATGGCAAAAGCTCATTTGCATTATATCCACCAATGATCGTTAAAATACCGTGTATGTCAGGATCAGAAAACGCCGCATGCAAATCCTCAAGACGCTCTTTAATGGGGGTGCTCATAACGTTATTGCGTTTAAAAACGTTTTGACCAAAAGAAACACGAAAGCCTAAACCGTTTAAAACCTTGGTTGCAATTTGGATGTTGGCTTCACTAATAATGCACCCACTTGAAGAAGGGGCAATGATACGAATGTGGTTGTTTTCTTTAAGTTTAGGCGGAAGTCTCATCTCAATTTATCCTTTAAAAATAAAATAAACAGCACCAGCCAAACAGAGACCTGCCCAAAGATAGTTCCAGGAGAGATTTTGACCCATATACCAGATAGAGAAGGGAGCAAAAACACCCAAGGTAATAACTTCTTGCAAAATTTTGAGTTGTGCAAGGCTTATGTGAGCCTGATTGAATCCAATTCGATTGGCTGGCACTTGCAAGCTATACTCAAAAAAAGCAATCATCCAGCTTAGTAAAATTGCAACCCAGAGCGATTTATTGTTGAGATTTTTTAAGTGTGCATACCAAGCAAATGTCATAAAAACATTGGAACAAATAAGAAGCGCTATGGTTTGGATGAATGGCATCATCAAAATCTCCTTTTTTGCTCAAGTGTGACAGAAAAAAAAGCAAAACAAAAGAATCATGCGCTCAGTTCTTCATTGCAAAGAAAGGGAAGGTGTGGTTGATCTAAAGCATTTCTGAAATAAAACGGTGTGTGTTGGATTCATGGGGCTGAAGTTGGATTATGACGTTATTATTATAGGAGCGGGGGCTGCTGGCCTCATGGCAGCGCGCCTTGCAGGGCAGCGGGGCAGGCGTGTTCTTGTGATTGAGCATACGGATAAGATCGGAGAAAAGATTCGGATTTCAGGAGGAGGTCGTTGTAACTTTACGAACCTTCATGCATCTCCTCAAAACTATATTAGCGAAAACCCCCATTTTTTAAAGTCAGCGCTCGCGCGTTATGATCAGTTCGATTTTATCAACTTGATCGAATCACATCATATTGCGTATCATGAAAAAACCCTAGGGCAACTTTTCTGCGATGGTTCTTCCAAACAAATTATCCAGATGCTGCTCGATGAATGTAACAAAGGGCCGGTAGAAATAAAAACAGGGTGTTCCGTTTTTGAGGTTACTTATAGTGATCACTTTAATGTGTCGACGAGCCATGGACGGTTCACTGCAGAGTCACTGGTTGTTGCATGTGGGGGGCTTTCTATTCCGAAAATTGGTGCGAGTGACTTAGGCTATCGATTAGCGCGTCAATTTGGACTCAATATTATAAAACCAAGACCAGCCCTTGTTCCCTTAACAGTTTCTGATGTGATGAAACCATTGTTCTCTAGTTTAAGTGGTGTTGCAGTGCCAAGTATGGTGCGTTATGGGAAAACGCTTTTTCGAGAAAGCATCCTTTTTACACACAGAGGCTTGAGCGGTCCTGCCATACTCCAGATTTCATCGTATCTTAGTACATTTGATTCTCAAACAATCATGATTGATCTTTTGCCAGGAATGAATCTAAAAGAAACCTTTATGGCTGATAAAAATCTAAAGCAAAGTGTCTCGAACTACCTTAAAACCCTTTTGCCAAATCGACTAGTGGATCACTTATGCACGCATCCTCACCTTCACAAGGCGCTCACAGATCAAAGAAAAGAGGATCTTTATGATATTGCTGAATGCTTTAAGAATTTTGCTGTCGAAGTGAGTGGAAGCGAGGGGTATCAAAAGGCAGAAGTGACAGCAGGTGGCGTGGATACAGAAGCGCTATCCTCCAAAACCATGGCGACAAAAACCAACCCGTCGCTCTTTTTTGTGGGAGAGGTTGTGGATGTGACCGGTTGGCTTGGGGGTTATAATTTTCAATGGGCTTGGTCATCCGGCTATGTGGCGGGGCTCCATTGTTAAGGCCAAGTAAGCCTAGCATGCACAGGCCTATGATCCGATCCGAGATTAGGCCCAACCGATATATCAGGAAGCTTTTTGAAATTCTTGGTAAAAATATGATCAATGCGAATACCAAAATATCCGAGCTCTGCGGGCCAAGTGCCGCCACTCAAAAGTCCTTTTGTGCCAACAAGTTGATGCGTTTCAATGAGTGTTTCAAGTGCGGGTGACCAACGTGTTGCGTTAAAATCGCCCATGATAATAATGGGGTCGTGCCCATGGTTTTGAATCCATTCTCCAATCGTATTAAAATCTTCATTACGACTCTTAGTGAATGCCGCATTAATGGGGGGTCTTGGGTGGAAAAGCATCAAGTGAATGGGGGCGCTTGCTGGTGTAAGGGGGGTTAATTTCACAGCAATGACAGGTTCATTGAGCATGTAAAGTGATGTTTTTGTAACCTCGAATGGATGCCGACTCATCAAGGCGAGCCCAAAGCGGCCCTCTTCTGGTTTGCTATAATAATAGGGATAAATATCCTTCAATGATTGTAACGCGCGATCTAAATGATGATCCACTTCAATAAGGCCGATGACATCCGGTTG
>JBQCDM010000281.1:0-7052 GCA_051961235.1 Nucleicultricaceae bacterium (SeqCode) | reverse complement strand
AGGGTAAAAGTTAATCAGATGAATGATCAGGCAGAAGTCTTTTCATTTATGAAAAATTTTTTCGACGAACAAATTGCAAAAATGAATACAACAGTGTAGCGTTTTTTCATGGACCAAAAACGTAACTGCAATTTTAAGCCAGGTCTTTCAGCCTGTATTGAAGAAAAGCTCAAGGAATATTTTAAAGCCCTTGAAGGCTCGGTGTTGCCTAAAAACCTTTATGACATCATCCTTGAAGAAATGGAACGTCCCTTGCTTCTCTTGGCATTACAGGAATCTCAAGGTAATCAGGTGAAAGCATCAGAGATATTAGGTCTTAACCGCAACACGCTTCGAAAAAAACTTAACCATTATAAGATTGATCCGCATGCCTGTAAAGATGAGCTTCTTTAGACAGACGGTCTATTTTTTAATTACGTGGTTTAGAAAACACCGCTTTTCTCGATTTTTAACTTTTCTTGCCGTATTTTCTGCTCTTATTGCAGGTGCTGCAACCTACATTTTTTTTACCAATACAGATTTTTTTTTCTAAAATCCGCGCAAGGTTATTCTTTTATTGAACTTCGATCTTGCTGTGTTGCTTTTTTTGGGCATTATCGTGGCGCGTCAATTGGTGAAGGTATGGGTGCAACGACGTTCGGGGCAGGCCGGTGCTAAGCTTCATGTGCGTTTGGTTATTATTTTTTCAACCCTAGCGTCTGTCCCTGCCATTACTGTTGCTTTGTTTTCAGCATATTTCTTCAATGCTGGGGTGCAATCTTGGTTTAATGATCGCGTGAAGACAGCGCTTACTGAATCATCAGTGATTGCAAAAGCTTATCTCGAAGAGCACAAAAAAGTAATCAGTGCAAATGTGCATGCTATGGCTGTTGATATTTCCCAACAGATGGGGTCTCTTATGACGGTTCCAGAAATTTTTAACCAATTTCTGGATTTGCAGATCGATATTCGAAATTTGGATGAAGCACTTGTTTTTAATACCGGATCGCAGATTTTAGCCCGTTCTCGTTTTACTTTTGTCTTAGAGTTTGAAAGGCTTTCCAATATGGATCTGCAAAAGGCGGACCATACAGTGGTTATCAAGACCAATGAAAGCGGGGACCGTGTGCGTGCCTTGATTAAGGTGCCACATGTGGATGCTTATTTATTGGTGGGACGTGTTGTTGATCCGACTGTTCTGAAGCGTATTAATTTAGTAGAAAAAGCGGTCGGCGAATACAACATACTGCAGCATCGGCTATCAGACTTAGAACTAAAGTTCTCGCTTATCTTTCTGTTGTTGTCACTCCTTCTTCTTTTTGTTGCTGTATGGCTTGGCCTTTTGTTTGCAACGCGGCTCGTAAAGCCGATTCGTTCTTTAATTACAGTTGCTGAAAAGGTGCGCACAGGAGACCTTTCTGCACGTGTTGCAGAACCGGGTGGTAATGACGAATTTACAGTCCTTGCCAATGAATTTAATCGTATGACAGACCAGCTTCAGGGGCAGCAAAAGAAGTTGCTTCAAGCCAATAGACAATTAGAAGCACGGCGCAAGTTTATTGAAGATGTTTTAGCGGGTGTGACTGCAGGTGTCATGGGGCTTTCCAAAGAGCGCGTGGTTCGCATCACGAATCGGTCGGCCGCTGAACTGCTCGAAATCGAGATTAACGAAATTATTGGTAAAAAGATTGAGCAGATCGTGCCGTCCTTAGAGCCACTGTTTATGCAAGTTGATGAAGGCAGACAATCCTTTCTTCAATCCCAATTGACCATCGAAGTAAAAGGTTTAGTACGTGTCCTCTTAATTCGTATTGTGGTTGAGCAAGACAGTTCGGGCTATATTTTAACGTTTGATGATGTGACAGAACTTGTGGGAGCGCAAAGAAAAGCAGCATGGGCTGATGTGGCACGAAAAATTGCCCATGAAATTAAAAACCCATTAACACCGATTCAGCTTTCAGCAGAACGGTTGCGTCAAAAATACGCTAATCTGACAAGTAGTGATGATAAGTTTGACACATATATTAGTACGATTATTAAGCAAGTGGAGCATATTGGTCGTATGGTCTCAGAATTTTCAGATTTTGCACGTATGCCGCATCCACAAATGCAATTGGAAAATGTTGTGGAGCTTTGTAAACAATCGATTGTTCTGCAGCAGTCAGCACGGCATGATATTACATTCAATTTTGTAAAAAATCGAAATGACGTGATGTTCAAGTGTGATGCGTCCCAAATGATGCAAGTGCTCACGAACTTGCTGCAAAATTCTATTGATGCAATCGACGGTGAACGTGCTAAGTCACCGAATGCATCCAAACCTTTGATAACAGTTATTCTTGAGGAAACGCCGAATGTGCTTCACTTAATTATCGAAGACAATGGGCCAGGATTTCCTCAGGCTGAACAACGCGAACGCCTAACAGAACCTTATGTCACGTTAAAATCAAAGGGTACGGGCCTTGGTCTTGCGATCGTAAAAAAAATCGTTGAAGATCATAAGGGTTCTATTACTTTGGAGGATAAAGAGGGTGGTGGCGCTAGAGTAAGATTGACATTTACGTTAAATAGGGATTAATTACAACATATGTGTCTCATTTGCACTGTTTGAGGGAAAAGGAAAAACAATGGCAAAAGATATTCTAATTGTTGATGATGAAGCTGATATTTGCAGATTAATTTCGGATATTCTTCAAGACGAAGACTTCGAAACACGAACAGCGCATGATGGTCCCTCTGCGATCGAATCTATTCGGGAACGCCGACCTTCTCTTGTGATTCTTGATATCTGGTTGGGTGATAGTCGTTTTGATGGCATCAAAGTGCTTGAGATTATTAATCGTGAGCATGCAGGATTGCCTGTTATCATGATGAGTGGTCATGGCACGATTGAAACGGCTGTTGAGGCCATAAAAAAAGGCGCCTATGATTTTGTGGAAAAGCCGTTCAAAGCCGATCGGTTATTGCAGGTGATTCAACGCGCGATTGAAACAGCACGGTTGCGCCGTGAAAATAGTGAACTCAAACAGAAAACATCTTCGTTGATGGATTTTCCGGCAGGCAACCTTGCCTCTATTATTGATAAAGTTGCACCGACGAGTAGCCGCATCATGATTTCTGGTCCGTCTGGTTCTGGAAAAGAAGAAATTGCACGCATGATTCATGCAAAATCTCCCCGAAAGGAAGCTGCTTTTAGTGTGATCAATTGCGCTATCATGAGTCCAGACCGTCTAGAGCGCGAACTCTTTGGATATGAAGAGGATGACATCGTGCATATTGGTGTTCTTGAGCAATCACACAAAGGGACGTTGTTACTGGACGAAGTTTGTGCCATGCCTCTCGAAACGCAAGGCAAGTTGGTGCGGTTTTTGCAAGAAAGTAAATTTCAACGTGTGGGTGGACATCGAAAAGTTAAAGTCGATATTCGCATTTTGGGCTCAAGTAGCCAGGATGTTATGGAAGTCGTACAAAAAGGGCTTTTTAAAGAAGAACTTTATTACCGCTTAAGTGTTGTGCCGATTAAAATTGCATCCCTCTATGACCGAAAAGAAGAAATTCCAGAACTCATTCGCCACTTTGTAAAGGTTTCTTCAGTGCATCATAACTTGAATGAGCGCGAGTTTTCAGAAGAGGCGATTTTGGCGATGCAATCTTATGAGTGGCCCGGCAACATCAGCCAATTACGCAATGTCATTGACTGGGTACTCATTATGTCAGCTGATGAACCTCAAGGGCCGATTAAGGTAGGCATGCTTCCATCTGAAATCATTCTTGATACTCCTAAAATCTTACAAGATAATGATTCGGCTGAATTGATTAAACTTCCCCTGCGTGAAGCGCGCGAGAAATTTGAACGTGATTATCTGCTTGCTCAAGTAACGCGTTTTTCAGGCAATATTTCTCAAACAGCAAATTTTGTTGGCATGGAACGCTCGGCTTTACATAGGAAGTTGAAAAATCTTCAAGTTGAGCGTAAGAGCGGAACTAAGGGATAATCTCAATCGGTCACTGTTGTCCGAGAAAGAATGAAAACTCATGAAAGTCATCATTTGCGGTGCTGGTCAGGTTGGGTTTAATCTTGCAAAATATCTTGCAAGCAGGAATCATGTAACTGTTATCGATAGCTCAGCTGAATTGATTGCACGCATTAATGATCGTCTTGATGTAAAGGCGATTTGTGGGTATGCTTCATATCCGGAAGTGCTAGAAAAAGCAGGAGCAGATTCCGCTGATTTGCTGATTGCAGTCACCCATTCAGATGAGGTGAATATGATTTCTTGTGAGGTTGTGCAGTCACTTTTTAATGTAAAGAAAAAGATCGCACGTATCCGCAATCAATCTTACTTGCAGCAACAATGGTCTCCTCTTTTTGCGCCGGGTAATTTGAGTATTGACGTGGTTATTTCTCCTGAAGTTGAGGTTGCACGTGCGATCAGTCGAAGCCTTATGGTGCCGGGTGCATTTGATATTATTCCTTTAGCATATGGGCTTGTTAAGGTGATTGGTGTTCGATGTTCTATGGATACCCCAGTCATTAATACCCCCATTAGTCATATCACCAGTCTTTTCCCTGACTTGGATATCAATATTATTGGGCTTAGCCGGGATGAAAGGAGATTTATTCCGGTTCAATCTGATATTTTAAAGCCAGGAGACGAGGTTTATTTTATTGTTGAAACATCTAAAATTATTCGCGCCATGGAGGCTTTTGGCTACGAAGGGGCTGAATCTAAACGACTCTTAATTTTAGGAGGCGGCAATATCGGCTTATGTCTTGCAGAATTAATTGAGTCCCAATATCCGAGCGTGAGTATCCAAGTTATTGAAATGAATGAAAAGCGTGCTGAGCTTGTTTCTCAAAGGCTCGCGCGCTCTATTGTGCTATGTGGTGATGCGTTGGATGCTGAAGTTTTGATGGAAGCGGGTGTTGAATCTGTTGAGACGGTTGTTGCTGTAACGGCTGATGATCGTGTTAATATTTTGGCGTCACTTCTTGCAAAGCGTCATGGCGCATCACGTGCTTTGTCACTGATCAACAATACATCCTATTCACCATTGGTGACATCTCTTGGTGTGGATGCTGTGATTAGTCCTCGTGTGGTTACTGTCTCGAGTATTCTTCAGAACATTCGAAGTGGTCGCATAAATTCGGTATATTCTCTTGGAGAAGGTTTTGGGGAACTGATAGAAGCGGAAGCGCTTGGTAATTCCACTTTAATTGGCGCGACTGTGCAAGATATTAACGTTGACCATGAGTTGATTGTAGCGGCCATCATTCGAGGTGATCGTGTTATTATACCGAATAATAATACGACCATACAATTAGATGACCGAGTCATCATGATGATTTCGAGTCGCATGATTCCAAAAATAGAGAAGCTTTTTTCATCTCGGATCGACTATATTTAATAAAATTTAGCTTTTATAGAGGTGCCCAAGCTTATCCAATAGGCGCAGTTGTGCTTCCCAATCTCTCTTGCCTAAATCTTTCTCAAAGGCACGCATATCGTCCCTAGCCTTCAGTGCCGTTGCATGGGAAGGCAGAATAACGTCGGCGTGATTGCCGATCATGCACTGAACTTTGCAGGCTTTTTCTAAGAAGTAAGCGTAAAAAAACGCTTCAGGGATAGTAGGGCCTACTGTGATCATGCCATGATTTCTTAAGAGGAGCGCTGAATTATTGCCCAAATTTTCAACGAGTGTTGAGCCTTGCTCTCTGTCCAATACCAGTGAATCATAGTTGTGGTAGCCAATATTATCATAAAAATGCAAAGCAAATTGGCTTAAGGGAAGAAGACCCTCTTTCAGTGCCGAAACAGCCGTGCTTGCAAGGCTGTGAAGATGAAATATCGCTTGAATATCAGGCCTTCCTCGGTAAATCGCTCCATGAATTTCATAGCCTGTCTTATTATATGATTGTTCGTGCCCTTCTAAAATCTCACCTTCTAAATTAACCTTTATGAGTTTTGAGGATGTCACTTCCTCAAAGATTAACCCTAATGGATAAATATAGTAGCTTGAACCTTCTGTACTGCGTGCTGAAAGATGAGCGTAGGTTAAGTCATCCATCTCATAATGCGCAAAGAGTTGATAGGCCGCTGCTAGGTTCTCACGAATGATGGTGTTTGATGATGTCGTCATCTTTATTTTTTCCTTGGATGCTCAGGTGGTGAGAATTGATGAGCCAGAGCTGAAAGAGTAAGGGGAAGATTTTTAACATAGTCTGGGGCGTCAGGGTTTGTCGTTAATACATTAGCTAATTTGATTTGAAATGCATCGTCTTGTTGCAATTGTTTTGCTTTTTCCTGCATCACATGAATCATGATGGCTATATGGGATTCGAAGGTTCTAAAGTCCTTATGCTTCTTCGAGGATCGACTCTTTGTCTCAGTACTGCGGTCTAGAACACCCTTTATGATCTCCATGTTAGAAGAAAAATGTTCGCCAAGTTCTTCCCATTTGTCTTCAATAATTTTTCCTACGTAGTAGGGAAAAATCTGTGCTGTTTGCCTCATAATCTCGTCGTCATCTAGGTCTTTAAGTGAGGGAACGTCTGCACTTGCAAATGCTTGAGTTGATAAGCCTAAAACGAGGATGAGAAGACGTACGAGCTGAAACATGAAGCTATCCTTTTTCTAAAATAATTGGAGGCATTATAATCATCTTTTTGATGACGGATACACTTTTTTTCATTACAAATGAACTATATCAAACGCTTAAAGGTAAAAACCTCATGTCACGCATTTCTTATGTTAACGGACACTATAATATCCATCAAGAAGCACATATTCACATTGATGAACGTGGCATGCACTTTTCAGATGGTGTTTATGAAGTACTCTTCTTTTTAGATGGAAAACCTCTTTGTCTTGAAGAGCATCTTGATCGACTTGATTTTTCGTTGCGTGAGCTTTCAATCGAATGCCCTGTTTCAAAACCAGTATTGGCCTCGATCATTGACGAGGTGATTCGGTTGAATCGAATTAAAACAGGTGCACTATACCTGCAAGTGGGGCGAGGAAGTGCACGTAGAGCGCTCGCATTGCCTAGATAGCGGAAGCCTGCTCTTATGG
>JBQCDM010000280.1:0-3819 GCA_051961235.1 Nucleicultricaceae bacterium (SeqCode) | reverse complement strand
ACAATCAAATCTTTGTGGGTAAGGTTTGGCACGATAACGAATGTACGGCCTTTATTGCAAGGTTGCCATCTGGTTTGTTTGATGAACAAACGCGCGTTAACTATAATATTAATTAAAGCAATTTTGCCCTGTTTACCTCAAAACCAGAAGGCATACGTTAAAGAGCTTTTCTTCTGAAGGGCTCTTTTTTCCTATGCCCCTTAAGAGACACTGCAACAAAAACGTCCGTTTTTATGACCTCTTCTTCAAAGCTTCGATTTTTCCTCTCAATCCATCAAAAAGTGTCTATTGAGGACATTTTATGCTGATGTGGATAAGCGTGTATCTCAATTCAAGATCAAAACACAGACATTAAAGTAAAAATATTTATAATTTTAACAATACAAAGAAATAATTCTTGATTTACCAACAACAATACTTGCCAATTAAATATTCATTAATTTATTTTTGCTAATATTTAAAAATAAAGGAAATTAAATAAGGAGAACTTCAATGTCTAAATATATGATTATCTTTCTTTCACTTGTTTCTTTTTCAGCAACAACAACATCTCTTGCTTATGCCAATTCAGCAAAAGAAAAAACATCTGCTTCAAAACCAAAACCTTCGTCATGTGACGAATTTTCACGTGAGGTAGGCATGTGCAGGTAAGAATATACTAGACGTAAGCGCCTGTTATTCACCTCATGATAGCTCAATAGGAGAGTTTAAATGTCAAAGTATATGATTGTTTTTCTTTCACTTGTTTCTTTCTCAACAATGACGTCACTAGCACAGGCCGATTCAACGAAAAATGATAAAGAGACAAACGCATCGAAGAGCACTAAAGCCAAAAAGACTCAAGCTCAAAGAGATAAGGAAATGAATAAGAGCATTCAAGATTACGCTAAGCAAACTGCAAAAAATTATGTTGATTATGACTTCTAGATCATCAAAAAACCCCACAAAGAATGCGTTTCTTTGTGGGGTTAATTATTGCGCTCTTATACCTAAATGTTTGATCGAGGCGCCCCATCTTTTGCTTGTAAGAGCATTACCTTCTCATGACAGCCCAAAAACAAACTGATTTTCTGCTTTTTCTGCCTTAGAAAAATCTAAGTCGATAAAATTTTAACATTTATTATTGCCTATAAAGCAATTTATCTGTAGCGTGTAACTATAATAATTTTGAGTCTCTAAAAAAGACCGCTGAGGAGATCACATCTCCTTAATCCCATTGTCAGTTTGCTCCACACCCATCGATGACTTGAAACGTGTAATCCAAACAGGAGGTTTACTCTGATGAAAAAACATATTTGGATTTATTTTTTATGCCTTTTATTTTCTTATCACGACATTTCTGCTTCTCAGCGAAGTAATAAGAAACATTTATCCGATGATGAAAGTTCGGAATATTCACATAAGAAAGGTGCAAAAGCTGCATCCTCTTCCCACGATCCCTATGAAACAAAGATGAGCGACACGGACGTAAAGACAAAGGTTGCACCGGGTTATTACGATGCGCGCATGATTACATTTGGCACACATTTATTTGTTAAAAACATGGCTGACTATGACTTGCGCGCTGAAGGCGATGATCTGACAAAATCTAAACTGTACAGAAAAGATCCCAAGAAGAACCCTACGCACACCCCTTCTCAATTACTGTTCACAGAAGCGAACACCTCACTTGGAACATCTGTCTCAACAAGTATTAAAACAACAACGACGCGCGGAAATGAGAGTAAGGCAACCTTTATACAATACGATAAGGATCATGTGAAACAAACAGGCAAAGACTTCCTTATTGATGCACAGAATGAAAAAGGCACTGCAAATTATGATGGTGGGCATTTAACAGATCATAAATTTAGCGCAGAAGGATCACACACAGATGCCTTCAACTATATCCCCCAACACCATGCTTATAATCGCTGGATCAAGGAATCCATTGTAAAGCAGAGAACTGGCAAAGCAGCATCGAGCAATGTTGAAGGCTATCTAGAAATCCCAATTTACACCCCAAAGCCTCCGAAAATTAAAGTTTTAGGAGAGAATCGCTCCGATAAAATACCTGTTGGTATCATTTTGGTGGCATTGAAAAATCAAGCCATATTGGATGCTTATTATTTTCCCAACAATCAATATAACTATCATGCATTGCAAAGAAATTTAAAACTACCAAGGCTGAGCGGAAAAAAAATTGCACCTTACTTCAAATTAAAAAGAGCCTTACATCCACTCCTCATGCCAGCCATCATATATGACGGCAGACAGCATGCCGATTTGCAAAAGATACAAAAAAGCACAGAGGCGCAACGTGTTTATACGGTCGATGCTCTTATTGAGGGTATGTCGACCCTTAATTTAGATGACGAAGAGACAACACTATCGACTTTAGCATCTCAAACATTGTTTCAAGAAAATGTGGATATTTCTAATGTACTTGATCTCCCAAAATCGCAAGTAGGCATACTAAGTAACAGCCAGCCTAACGCAACCGCCTTGAGCCAATCTTTTAATGTTTTAGGTCGATTTTTAATTGAATACGCCATGGGGAATGCTTTAAAATCTGAAGTGTTAAATCCCACATCTCGTATTATGTTTCTCAATATCATGATAGATTTTTTCGATAATTACTCGCAGTTTGAAGGCTCATCTTTAAAAGCTTTGGACTATGTCCATTCAAAATTCTCAAGCGCCTACGAAACTTCTTTAAAAGGGCTCGAAAGACAACAAACTCAGATGGATTTGAGAGATTTACTTTATTTTGCGAATTTATATGCAAAACTATCGACAGAGTCCATGCACGCCGCTTTTACCAATGGCTTTGGTATTGGTGATGATTTTATGGATATTGAAGATAATCTTTTCAAATTTATTAAAGTTCTAAAAACATTAAGTGTCACAGTTAAAAAACAAGATTCAACATCTGAACAAAGACAAAATCTAATAGAACTGTTTTCTGAAGCTCAAAGCAACCTTTCTTATCTTATAACCACGCTGGGAGGGTCACACTCTGCACAAGAGATAAATCCTGATATTAGAAAGGCTAAACAGTTTCTAAAGGAGATGAAGTCTCGTGTTCTTGCCTGGGATAAAAAAGAAAACGCAAAAAGTGGCACCTATCAAAATAGTCCTAACTCTATGGTCTACTATAGGGGAGTGAATGGAATGAATAAACAGGTGTTAGGCTCAAACAGCAGCGTAATTTATCCGAACTCTGAATCCGACGAAGACGAGGAATTAAACGAATAATAATTTGAGCGCAGTTCAATAGATTTGATAATTTTTAAAAACATCTGCAATAAGGCCATTATGATATGGCCTTATTGTTTTAATCCTAATATCGATCTTCCAACTTTAATGTATTAGCGTCTTTCTTGATAATGGCAGAAATGCAGGATTTCCATTCCCACACAACCCCATTCTGCCGCACTGATGGCATTCCATTCAAGGTCAAGCTCTGTTGCAAGCAGGGACTGACAGCAAGAACGGCACAAAATGTTCACTCATTATTATCATTTTCTAAGAGATCCACCAAACACACGAAACCAAATAATTACATCGAACACTTGAAAGGAAATACATCAATCACCACATTTTTTTATGAAGTAATTATCCATTGGGGTAGACATGATTTTTTCTGCTTTTATGAATATTAAGAATCGATCTCTTTTGGCAGCCATGCTTCTCTCTGTTGCCTTTTCTTCTTTTTCAACCCCCTCTCTTATAGCCAGTTACACTAACCTTCTGGATGATCATGAAGAAAAAAGCCTTAAACACATGCGAGATGGCCACAATCCAAACAGCAACAATAATATGGGAATAGGATATCCC
>JBQCDM010000279.1:0-2336 GCA_051961235.1 Nucleicultricaceae bacterium (SeqCode) | reverse complement strand
ATTTAAGCGTGTGTATCAGGTTCGTGCACCACATAAAGTGCGCGATGTTTTGTTTGTGACAATGCTGGTTCAATAAACAAGATGATAAACTATTAGGGAGGTCAAAATGTCCATATCGATTCTGATAGATGTGATCGTTGTTATGATGATGGCAGCAACTGTATTCTATACCATGCTTGTTAATCGTAAGCTCCAAGGATTACAGAAAGGACGAGAGGATCTCCAAACTTTTGTTGAATCCTTCGGAGAATCCTTGGCGCAAGCTGAACGCAGCGTCAAGGAGCTGAAGCAAACAGGGCAGAGCATTTTTGATGTTATCCAAAAAGAGTCAGAAACCGCAACACGTCTTCGTGATGATCTTGTTTTTCTGACCGATCGCGGCGAGAGAATTGCGGATGATCTGGAGAAATCCATTGCAACAACACGAGAGTTGTTGAAGAAAAACGCGAATGCGACGCTTCAAACGGCTAATGAAAATGATGAAGAAAGTGTTGATACAGAGGAAGAAGAAGCATTGCTCCTTAGAACGTTAATTCATGTGAGATAAAATGTTTTCGAAAATAAAAAATAAGAAAATGGCGCTTAAAGAGAGATTTGAACAACTACTTTTAAAAAATATGCATGTCACACCTGTTATGATTTTTGTGGCTGTATTGTTTTTTGGCGCCAAGATTATTGATATCCTAACATTACAAGAATTGCGTGACGGTAAGGAAAGCGGTCTTGTTGCAGGTGAAGTCGCACAAACAACAGCAGACATGAATAATGCATCGGATATTAATAAAGCAGATAGTGCAAAAAAAGCAGAGGCAGAACCTTCCACAAATCTTGCAGCTGTCAATGTCGATGCAATGACCCCTCAAAAATATCGCCTTCTAAAAGAGATTGATCAAGGACGCATGCTCAAATCATCAGGAGATGAAGAACGCATTGCCAAAAAAGAAGCGCTTGAAGCCATTGAAGTGCGGGTAGATAAGAAGATTGATGTTTTAACGAAAGCGGAAAAAGCTGCAAAAGAGAAAGTGGAAGCTGAAGCTCAGAAGAAGGAAGAAGATCGAGCTTTGAAATTGAAGCGGCTCATTAAAATTGCAGAAGGTTTTGCGCCAAAAGAAGCTGCGCCTATTTTAGAAGGCGTCGATTTTCCAATTTTAGTCGAGCTTATGTCGCATATTAAAGAATCCAAAGCTTCTGCGATTTTGGCGCAAATGGAGCCACAAAAAGCAAGCTATCTTCTCTCTGCCATGGGTAGACAACTTGATGGTCATGCACAACAAGTGCCGGATAAGTCTGCTCAGCCTGTTTCTTCTGCTGGGACAATATCACAACCACCATCCTCGCCTACAGTCGTTCCTGCTGTGGCCAATGATAAGCAGGATAAAAAAGAAGAAAACATAGATCCCAAAGAAGCGCCGTCGGCTTCGAATAAGGACGCGAAAGAGACGATCTCTCGCAATAAAGATAATGAGCAGGAACTCTTAGAGAAAGAGCTTGATAAGGCAGTGGGCAAACTTTCGAAGAAAAAGTCGGGTTCTTCTAAGAAATTCCCCTTAAAGGAAAAATCGAAGGAAGACGTGTCTTCTGATAATGAAGATCAAAGTGGCGATGATTCTGCCAAATCCAGCAATGACAAGAAAAAGAAGGATAAAGATGCAGCTTAGAGTGGGTAGGGCGTATCGCACTTTTCAATGCGGCGTTGGTGGCGTCCTCCCTCAAAAGGCGTTTCTAAAAAGGCCGTAAACGCATCAAGGGCTTGGACTTCTGTCATCAAGCGTGCACCAAGGCAGAGTATATTAGCATTGTTATGAGCACGCGCGAGTGTAGCAGAAGGTGTGCCATCAAGACACACAGCGGCACGAATGCCAGGGTATCGATTGGCTGCAATACTCATGCCAATGCCTGTGCCACAAATCAAAACGCCAAAGGAGGCTGTGCCCTCTAGAATGCGTTTTACCACCATATGTGCATAATCAGGATAATCAACTGAATCCGTTGAATACGTCCCTAGATCCTCGTAAACGAGGGAGAGTTCAGTCATTTTTTGAATGAGAATGGCTTTTAACGCAAAACCCGCATGGTCGGAAGCTATGACAATATTGGTTGGATTATGATCGCGCATCGATGCCTATTCACTTTTTTATTTAATTTTCATCACATAGTTATTATTGATTCATGTTATATGTCAAGCAAGTCTATTAGAAGTTAATTATATTATGAACCATATTATTTTAGCATTTGATGTGTCTAATTTTGTGTTTTCTGTTGCGCTTAAAGAAAATTCAAAGACTATTCATCTTGTACATAAAGAAGTAAGCAGAGGGCATGATGCAGAATTGGTG
>JBQCDM010000278.1:0-3038 GCA_051961235.1 Nucleicultricaceae bacterium (SeqCode) | reverse complement strand
GAAGGGCCATGATTATGTTGGAACCTTCCGTCTCAAGCGTCATGATTCTTGGATCCGAAGCTTACCCTCAAAATTGATGAATTACATGCGTGGATTGGTGACAAACATCCATATTAAGGATCAAGGTTGTATGATGCGCGCTTACAGCAGGCGCATTGTCGATCTCATCAAGCAATGTGATGAGCCCTCAACCTTTATCACGGCACTTGGATATAGTTTTGCGATTAACCCTTCTGAAATTGGTATTCCCCATGAACCGCGTCGGGAAGGCGAATCAAAGTACGATGTTTATCGTCTCATTCGTGTCACCTTTGATCTCTTTACGGGGTTTTCTATGGCCCCCCTTCATGCGTTTACCGTTTTTGGCTTTTTTGTCTCAGCCTTGAGCGGTCTTCTTGTTGCCTATCTTCTGGTGCGTCGTCTTATCATTGGGCCTGAAGCAGAAGGTGTGTTTACACTCTTTGCCATTTTATATTTCTTGATTAGTGTGGCTATTACTGGTATTGGCATTGTTGGTGAATATGTTGGCCGTATTTACCAGGTGGTGCGCAAACGCCCCCGCTTTTTAATCCGTGAGGTGATAGAAGCGCCTTACACCGATTCGTCAAACTCTGATGAATCACCCAAATCTTCACAGCAAAAGAGAGCTCAAAAACCATGACTTTGAAAATTCTCATCCTTGGCGTCAATGGATTTATTGGCAATAGTTTAACCGAGCGCATCCTTAAAACAAAGTCGTGGGAAGTATACGGCATGGATATGGCGTCTGATAAGTTGGACACATGCCTGAATCACCCCAATTTCCACTTTGTAGAAGGTGACATTACCATTAACCGTGAATGGGTTGAATATCATATTAAGAAATGTGATGTGGTTTTTCCCTTAGTTGCCATTGCAACGCCTTCTCTTTATGTGAAGGATCCATTGCGCGTTTTCGAGCTTGATTTTGAAGCTAATCTTGAAATTATTCGTCAATGTGTACGTTATAAAAAGCATGTCGTTTTCCCATCCACATCCGAAGTATACGGGATGAGTCAGGATGATGCCTTTGATGAAGAAGAAACCAATTTTGTTTTAGGTCCTATTCACAAACAACGCTGGATTTATTCTTGTTCCAAGCAGCTTATGGATCGCGTTATTTATGGCTACGGTGTACATCACAATCTTCCCTACACCATCTTCCGCCCCTTTAACTGGCTTGGGCCAAAGCTAGACCGTATTGACGAGCAAAAGGAAGGTAGCTCTCGCGTTGTCACTCAATTTATCAGCAATGTTCTCCATCACGGCGAAATCAAGCTAGTAGATGGCGGCAAACAACGTCGTTCCTTCACATATATTGAAGATGGTATTGATGCGTTGATGAAAATCATCGAGCAAAAAGATCAAGGCGCTTACCAGCGTATCTTTAACATTGGTAACCCCCATAACGATGTATCGATTAAGGAATTGGCAGAGCAAATCGTTGAGCTTGTTAAAGGTTATCCATCCTACAGAACGCTTGCAGATAAGGTATCGATCACAACGGTTGATTCCGCTGAGCATTATGGAAAGCATTACCAAGATTTAGGTTTCCGCGTCCCTTCCATTGAAAATGCTAAAAAGCATCTAGGCTGGTCACCTAAGACAACGTTGCAAGAAGCACTCAAGAAAACGCTGGATTATCACTTGACGGAATCAAGTGATTCAGAAGAATCTGCTGCATAACGCAAAAGACCTCTTGAAGAAAGCGTCAAGAAAAGGTAGTTTTCTGAAGTCTGCCCGCTTGGTGGAATTGGTAGACACAACAGACTTAAAATCTGTCGATCGTAAGGTCGTGCCGGTTCGACTCCGGCAGCGGGCACCACAGTTTAAAAAGGGACTTAAGCGTCCCTTTTTTATTGCATAAAAAACCAAAGACCCCCCACCATAGGTGGAGGCCTCTAATTTCGCTCATATAAAATAATCCTTCTACCACTTGTGTTTTGCGTCATTGGCTTGTTTGTTCAGATCTAATAAGGACATAACTTCTGGTGTTGTGAGCATTGACGGGGTATATACGGAACCAAACTTAACACCGTATTTTTGTGAAGCATAAAGATTGTCGTAAAAATCATTCTCCCAATCTTCTTTTTGTACTTCTTGAATTGCTCCATAAAGAGTTGGTTGTGGAATGTTAAGCATCCTATTTAATCGCTGATGTTCTTCTAGCTGTTTATCAACAATATTTTGCCTCCGCTTTAGATCCACTTTAGCCTCCTCATCGGTGTCCAACCCACCAGCGTTTACAGGATAAGATGCTAAAGCTGTTAAAACAAAAATAGATAAAATGGGGGAAATAATGTTCTTGTTCATGAGAATTTTCCTTTCATTTAATGTAACTTAGACGTTAGGAAGACATCTTCTACTACTGAGAACAGCGCCTGACTTAAAAAGACGAGTGTATAGAACACTAAAAATTATTATGCACGAACTTTTTGGATGGTCAATCATCCCCTACATTATGGATATCCCCCATTAAATGCCTCCTAAAGTTGCATAGCTTAAAATGGATGTTTTTTTCTACTCATCCCAGCGCTTCACGATCCATTGCACCACACGCTGCACCCTTTTTCTTCAAGTCTTAGTTTATTATAGTGATTGAAGCACTTTTAGGCTATTTCAAAAAACCGCTTAAAATCGAGCACTGATTTCAGAATTGAATCCTTAAAAGGCATGTATGCTGCAGCACCATTTTCAAGAGTTGCATGATGGAAATTCATCACCCACTTGATGTCTTGAAGCGCTATAATACCTCGATAAGCTTTCAGCATCTCATCCTCACTATAACGATTCATCCAATGGTGCAAATAAGATGATTCAAGCTCTTGTCTGAGACTTGTGGCAATCGCATGATTACGCTCAGCGCTACGTAAAAATGAGGCAAGAGAAAAGAATGGATGACTGATCACCGCATCTCCCCAATCACTGATGACAAAGCGATCATCCCGTATCAGAACATTGTTATCTTGAAAATCTGCATGTTCCAGCGTCTCACGCACACCAACCCTATCAATCGTCTC
>JBQCDM010000277.1:0-2036 GCA_051961235.1 Nucleicultricaceae bacterium (SeqCode) | reverse complement strand
CATTGGCTCTCTGGTATGACACGTCAATTCTACGGTTCATAATCTAGAAGATAAAAAGCACAGCGCTTTAATAAAAGGGTCTGCCTGAAAAGGTAGGCCTTTTTTATTGTGCTCAAATAAGTCGTTCTTTTGTGCGAAGTTTTTTTTGATTTATCCATATTTTTAGAGAGTTATTTAAAAAAAATGTATTTCCTCCCCTTGAAAGAATCAAAACACTTCCTACATGAGAGTTATTAGAAAACAAACTCACTGGAGGACTTAAATGTTTAAACTTTCAACTAAAATCGCACTTGCTGCACTTTTATCCATCTCTGCTTTGTCAACAGTTGATGCGTCACGTCGTATCAAAGGACAAGAATATATGGAAACAGACTATCGTCATGAGACACGTAGCGGTAAAGGTTATAACTTTTTTGCGCGTGTTGCTCGAACAATTACGGATACAGTTCATATTACGACTCCGGAAGATAATCAAGATAACAATGTTGATAATTTCAACCCCACGCCTGCACGTAGATACGGCGAATATCATCTTTCACAACACGATGTTTTTGGCCAACCTGCTAATACTGGTCTTCGCGGTCAATACATTGATTATAGCGAAGAATCATTTGCAGATAAGGCAAAGAGATTCGTGAGCAATCACAGGAAAGAAATCTTGATTGGTACAGCGATTTTGACAGCTGTCGTTGGAACTGTGTCATACTTCATGTCCGGTGGACAGGAAGAAGAGGAGCAATACCAACCATATCATCCAGGTGTTGCATATGATACAACATACAACACAGGAGAGCTCAATGATTTTCGTGCAAGGTTGGCACAACAAGCTCTTGATACAGCAGAATATGCAGTACGTATGGGATTGAACGCAGTAGCAAGCCCAGAGACAGCAGTAGCAGTATGGGAGCCACAACCGAGCTTTATTGGAAGCGTTGTAAACACAGCAAGCCATTGGCTCTCTGGTATGACACGTCAATTCTACGGTTCATAATCTAGAAGATAAAAAGCATAGCGCTTTAATAAAAGGGTCTACCTGAAAAGGTAGGCCTTTTTTATTCTTCTTTTGTTTGTTTTTATTTTCTTCATTATTGTTGAATTTTTTTGCAATTTTGCATCACTCTTGGTATGACAAAGACGTTACAAAAGAGTATTTTTAGATGATTAAAATCGGACCTATTGCCCTTGAAAATAACGTTATTTTAGCGCCCATGTCTGGCGTGACGGATATGCCATTTCGTCAGCTGGTGAAAAGTTTTGGGGCATCACTGGTTATTTCAGAAATGATTGCATCCCACGCTATGATACGAGAAGTGAAAGAGGCCTATAAAAAGGCGATGCGTGCGCCTGAAGAGTGGCCCATGTCTGTTCAGTTGGCGGGGTGCGACCCTGACATTATGGCGGAAGCCGCAAAGCTTAATGAAGGGTTAGGTGCTCATATTATTGATATCAATATGGGATGTCCGGTGAAAAAAGTCGTCAATGGTTATGCGGGTTCTGCGTTGATGCGAGAAGAGGGACTGGCACAGAGGATTATCGAGGCAACGGTGAAGGCCGTTAAAATCCCTGTCACACTCAAAATGAGAACGGGTTGGGATCATAACAATCGCAATGCACCAAAGCTTGCTAAGACCGCCGAAGATGCCGGCATTCAAATGATTACGATCCATGGTCGCACGCGCTGTCAGATGTATAATGGGGTTGCCGATTGGGAGTTTATTCAGTCCGTCAAAGATGCGGTGAAGATTCCAGTGATCGGGAATGGCGATGTTAAGACAGAAGAGGATGCAAAAGAATTGCTCCGCCAATCGGGTGCAGATGGGGTGATGGTTGGACGTGGCATGTACGGACGGCCCTGGTTTATTAAACAAATCATGCATTATCTGGCAACGGGAGAAAAATTACCTGATCCTTCGCTCGTAGAGAAAAAAGAGATCATTTTGGCGCATTACGATGCGATGCTCAGCCATCACGGTGCTGATGTTGGGGTGAAAATGGCCCGAAAACATCTTGGATGGTATAGTAAGGGGTTACCTAAT
>JBQCDM010000276.1:0-3078 GCA_051961235.1 Nucleicultricaceae bacterium (SeqCode) | reverse complement strand
GCAACCCCACCACCCATTCGGGATGACCCATCATAAATACTTTTACTTTTTCAAAGGCACGACTATGTGATTCCTTATCATTTGTCATGCGTGTCACTTCTTGAAAACGGTTCGTTTGTAAAAGCTCATTTTCACGATTTAAGTGTTGAGTAAGGTTTTGACACGCCAAAACAATTTCATGAAACTGCATGAATGAGTGCCTCCTGCTTTAAGTATTCTTGTTCTACATATTCGCTTGTATCAATGACTGACGACGGATGCTTCATGACATCCTTCCTTTCTGCCATTTCTTGGATATAGATCATGCGTTTTGCAATAGATTCTGTAATCTCAGAACCGGCTGCTGTTTTTGCAATAGACTCACCCAGCGTTCTATTGAGTTCAGGGCGCATGAGTTCCTCACCAAATCCTCCCGGTGTTTCTTGATCTTTCGAAAGCTCATTCAGCATCTGTGCAAACAATTGAGCCGTCATCTTTTCTGCTGTAGCATAGATTTTTTCAGAATCTGCCCGCATACCAGCTTCATGAGAGATCATTGTGTTTTTTGTATTCAGTGACATCGTCATTTTACATTCCCTCTATTTCTGCTTGAAGCGCACCCGCTGCCTTAATCGCGCGCAAGATGGTTATCATATCGCGCGGTGACACACCTAAAGCGTTTAATCCATTGACGAGTTGCTGAAGGTTAACGCCTTCTTTCATCACCATAAGCTTTTTGTTCTTTTCTTCTTCAATTTCGATCTTGGTACGGTTTACAACCTCTGTATTACCCACATTAGAAAATGGATTGGGTTGTGAGACTTGCGGCGTTTCTGTGATGCGAATCGTCAAGTTACCATGACTGATTGCAACGGTTGAGATTCGTACATTTTCACCAATCACAATCACGCCATTTTGCTCATCAAGTACAACACGTGCTGGTTGATCGGATTGCACTTTCAATTGTTCAACGTCGCTAATGAAAGAGTGAATGTCGCCTTTGTACTTTCCTGGGATTGTTAACTTCACTGTCGACGGATCGAGCGCTTTGGCTGTGGAAGCGTTTGTGTAAGTATTTATTGCTTGTGCTATACGTTTTGCCGTCGTGAAATCAGGATTTTTTAGCGCCAAATTCATATTATCAAGAGACGCTAATTGGAATCCAAGTTCTCGCTCGACAATAGCACCATTTGCAATGCGCCCACTCGTTGGAACACCTTTTGTAACGGAAGAACCGGCATCGCCTGCTGCATTACTTTGGGCAGAGTACCCCCCGATTGCAACAGAACCTTGTGCAACAGCATATACATTACCATCAGCACCCATAAGCGGTGTCACGAGGAGTGTACCACCAGCCAAACTTTTGGCCGTACCCATTGCTGAAACAGTCACATCAATGCGGCCGCCATGGCGGGAGAATGCCGGAAGGTTTGCTGTCACCATCACAGCTGCAGCATTTTTTGATTTGAGATCAGTCTGGCGATCACGCACATTCACGCCAAGTCTCTCAAGCATACTCAACAAAGTTTCTTGCGTATTCGGAGACCCTTTCATGTCATCTCCCGTACCATTCAATCCTACAACAATACCATAGCCGACAAGTTGGTTATCGCGCACACTCTCAAAAGAAACGATATCTTTTACGCGGTGGGACGAAAATCCTGTTGAACTTAAACACGAAACAACAAGAATGTTAAAAACCAGCTGGAGCCAAGGTTTGATTCTAAAAATTGTTAAAGAATAGGGTCGTTCACTGTATGACATGTTTTTCGTATATCTTTTAATGTTTCTAGTTCTATACAAGCGAAAATCATGCCATCTAAAAGAATAAAATTTAAGTCTTTGTATTTAAAATATTTTTTTAAGATCTCCACAAAACAAAGCTAAAGAAACATTTTCATTCCATAAAGAATCAGATAAAGTGGGGAAAAAGTTGCCCTAGAAGGACGTCATGAATGGTAAAAATTGAATCTACATCTCTGTCTCGGTCCAATGCCCTTTCAAAATCGAAAAAGGCGAGTAGCCCTGGCACGTCCTTTTCCAATACTTTTGTTAGCAGTGCGAAAACAAATCAAACTGACGGTAAAATGGATACGGACAAAATTGCCGCCATTCAAGCACCAGATGGCATTTTCCAAATCCAGGAAATTTCTGACGCCCTTGGATCCAGACGCAAAACCATGGAGCGTGGCGAAACGCTTTTAAATAAGCTTGATCTTCTGAAGGTTCAGTTATTGAGTGGGTACGTATCCAAAAGTTCTTTACAACAATTAAAGAACCTAATCGATGAGCAACATGCGCAGTCGATTGATACTGAGCTTGAGTCAGTTTTAAAAGAAATTGAGTTGCGTGTTCAGGTTGAATTAGCAAAGCTAGAACAGTCGGAAACAAATTAATGCCTCTTGCAAGTCATTGTTTGGGCTAATAAAATAAAAAACTATTTTCTGATAACGAAGGGGATATTTAATGAGTTCTAAAAAAGACCAGTCAAACGGAAGTGATTTTGATGTGGAAAAAACTATCCATATTACACCTGAATATGTTCCATCTGACGATGAGCCTTATATGAGCCCAAAACAGCTTGAGTATTTCCGGCAGAAATTGCAAAATTGGCGCCAAGAATTGCTCAAAGATTCATTGGGGACCATTCATAACCTCCAGGAAGAAACACACAATGAGCCTGATATTGCTGATCGCGCGTCTGCTGAAACCGACCGCGCTTTAGAGCTGCGCACGCGTGATCGCGAACGTAAGCTTATCAGTAAAATTGATGAAGCTATTCGTCGTATTGATGATGGTAGCTATGGTTATTGTGAAGAAACGGGAGAACCGATCGGATTAGCACGATTAGAAGCGCGCCCAATTGCAACCTTAAGTCTTGAAGCTCAAGAAAAACACGAAAAGCAAGAAAAGATCTATAGAGAAGAATAAATCTACATCAATCAGAAAAAAGCCGAGAGTCAATACTCGGCTTTTTTATTTTGTGTACAAAAAACGCGGCCTAAGCCGCGTTTTACATTTTGGTATACGGGAGATGCCTTATGCAGCAGCACCTGTAATGGATGAACCTTTTCTCTTACGGCCCAATCCAATTTTAAC
>JBQCDM010000275.1:0-3999 GCA_051961235.1 Nucleicultricaceae bacterium (SeqCode) | reverse complement strand
AATCCCCACTGCAGCATTATGTAATTCCATAAGACCACCGCGCGCTTGTTGGAACACAACAACAGAAAAAGCGATGATAATAAAGCCAAGTAAGAATCTGTCATGAATTAAAGCGAGCCATTCTTTACGGCAAAGCTCGAAGATGGTCCGCCAATAGGATGAAAGTGGCATCATGCTTCTTGCTTTCTTAAGATAACGATGCTGAGAATCAGCAATACTAGAAAAAACAAAAGCAAAGTACCCATAAACGGTAGCGTTGAGTATAAATCTAACCCCTTAATGAAACAACCAACGCATGCTTTGAGAAAATAGGTTGTGGGAAAGAATGTGCCGATCCAGTAAGCGGCACCTTCTAATGTTGAAACGGGGCGTAGCATGCCTGAGAATTGTATGGCGGGCATCATGGTAAGGAGAGCAGTGCCAAATAAGGCTGCGACTTGTGAGCGTGTGAAGGATGACACAAAAAGGCCAAACCCGGTTGTGGCACCTGCATAAAGAAAAGCACTCAGCGTGAGTCCGATTAAGCTTCCTTTCAAGGGCACTTTAAAAACGAGTAATGCGATGCATAGCATGATTAAAAAGCTGATCATTGAAAACAAGATGTAGGGGATTTGCTTTCCCATAATAAATTCAACACGTGTGACAGGTGTTACGTAGAGGTTTGAAATCGATCCCATTTCTTTTTCACGAACGACCGAAAGTGCCGAAAGGATTGCTGGAATAAAAATCAACAAAAGTCCCATAACAGATGGAACAATGGCGTTTGTACTTTCAAAAGATTGATTATATAGGAAGCGATTTTCTATCTTAAGTGGGGAAGGAGGAACGAGCTGTTTTTCTTGGATAAATCGTTGATGGATACCCTCTACATATCCCCCTATGGTTTCAGCTCTAAAGGGCATGGCTCCATCGACCGTGGCTGCAATTTCGGTTGGTCTTCCGCGTTTTAAATTTTTTCCAAAATCAGGCGGGATTTCAAGTGCAAGTGAGATCGTATTTTTTTGCATTTGTGTGCGCAGATCCTGCTGATCCTTAAGAGTGTCCTTTGCTTCAAAATAAGTGGAGCCTAGAAAATTTTCTAAGTAAGAACGGCTTTCGGGTGTTTGGTCATGGTCAAGAACAGCATAGCGAAGGGAATCAACATTTAACGTGATACCAAAGCCAAAAACAAGCATGAGAAGCGAGGTGCCAATAGTTGCAATGCTAAGGCGAACGGGGTCTCTTTGAAGCTCTAGCAATTCACGTTTGAGATAAGCCATCATGCGCCGCAGTGAAAACAGCGTCGGTTGCGTTGATTTTTCAGCGTCGCTATCGTTTTTGGAAAATAGGGTTGAAGGGAGGGTTGCTTTTTCTTTGGGTTTTCCGAGCTCATCTTCGAGATACGCAATAAAAGCATCATCAAGAGTGGCTGCATTTTTTTGTGTGCGCAATGATTCTGGTGTTCCTGTTGCAATTACTTTTCCCGCGTGCATCAGTGAAATACGATCGCAGCGTCCTGCCTCATTCATAAAATGTGTTGATATAAAAATGGTAACATTGAAATCACGCGCCAAATGGATAAGGAGTGTCCAAAAATTGTCGCGTGCAATAGGATCAACACCAGAGGTGGGCTCATCAAGGATAAGGATTTCAGGCTCATGAATAACCGCAACAGCCAGTGATAAACGTTGACGAACTCCTAAGGGCAATGCTCCGGAATTGGCATGTTTGTAGGTGCCAAGATCAAAGGTCTCATAAATCCAGGCAAGTCTTGAGGCTGCTTTCTGTGAATTAAGGCCAAAAAGCTGTGCATGAAGCATGAGGTTTTGGTGCACGCTAAGCTCAGCGTATAGGGAAAAAGATTGAGACATATACCCAATTCGGCGTCGATTCTCAATATCTCCAGACACAAGTTTTTTCCCAAATAAAGAGGATTCACCGGATGTAACAGGGAGAAGCCCTGTCAGCATTTTCATGGTTGTTGTTTTTCCACAACCGTTTGATCCCAAGAAGCCATAGATTTCACCCGTTGGAATTTTAAAATTAACATGATCAACTGCAATAAAATCCCCAAAATGCTTTGTTAGCCCCTTTGCTTCGATGGCAATTGGATGGTTTGATAAATCGCGTTTTTCTGCAATTGGAATACGATGGTTTTCGCGCTTAGAGCTTGGCAGAAAACGAATAAATGCTTCTTCAAGTGTCTCTGTGTTGCTTTGTTTTTTTAGATCTCTTGCAGTGCCTTCTGCAATAATTTTCCCCTCATCCATCATGATGACGGTATCAAATTGCTCTGCTTCTTCCATATAGGAGGTTGCAACAAGTACCGATAAGTTGTTTTGGTTTGCTTGAATGCTTTGAATCAGTTTCCAAAATTGTTGGCGTGATAGTGGATCAACACCGGTGGTAGGTTCATCCAAAATGAGTAAGTCAGGGCTATGAATGAGCGCGCAACACAAGCTAAGTTTTTGTTTCATACCCCCTGAAAGCTTGCCAGCAGGTCGATCGATAAAAGGAAGAAGACCTGTTGCTGCAAGGAGATGTTCTATGCGTGCGCTGCGTTCTTGCTTGCTTTGTCCATAAAGACGGCCAAAGAATTCTAGATTTTCACGGATACTCAAATCAGCATAAAGATTTTTTCCAAGGCCTTGAGGCATATATGCTATGCGTTGCTGCAGCTCATTCTGCACAGCGTCTAAGTGAACGTCACCACCGAAGACGAAAAGGTTTCCATCTTGGATGCGTTTAACACCTGCAATTAAACCGAGTAGCGTCGATTTTCCAACGCCATCCGGGCCAATGAGGGCAGCGCTTGTGCCTTGGGTAAGGGTAAAGCTCAAATCATTAAGCGCATGCACTTTATCGTATTGGTGAAAGAGGTGTTGGGCTTCAATGAGTGCAACCATCTTTATCTCTTACGATCACTAAAGGGATTGTCTGTTGGCGTTAGAAAATCTGGCCAAGAAATTGAATTTTCAGTGCGCACATATACAACACCAGGAAGTCCTGTTTTAATGGCATTCAGATTTTGGTTTAATAAAGCAGATGGGATGCGTGCTTTTACACGAAAAGTTAATTTTTCACGCTCGGTTTTTGTTTCTACTTGTCTTGGTGTAAACTGCGCCTCAGGCGAAATATATGAAATAAGCGCTGGGATCGGTTGATCGGGTAGCGCATCTAAAATGATACGTGCTTCATCCCCAAGCTTAAGTTTACCAATAACATGTGCTGGAAAAAAAACAGTCATATAAACATCAGTGAGGTCAAGCAACGTTACAACTTGCCCACCACTTGGTAATATCTCTCCTCTCTCTGCAAGTTTATAAAGAACGCGTCCTGCCTTAGGCGCTTTCATGTTCTTGTCCGACAGCAAATCTTTTTGTCGTGCTACTTCAGCGCGCGCTACATCGGCGGTTGCTTTTGCAGCATCAAGGCGCTTTTTGGCGGCAGATAGGTTAGCTTGAGCTGTTTGTTTTTGATTAAAGATCTGATCATTATGACTCTCTGATACAGCGCCATCACGCACAAGTTGTTTTGAGCGATGATATTCTTTTTCAGCAAGTGTGAGCATTGCGATTGCTTGTTCAACGCCTGCTTTCGCTTCTTGAACTTGTTCGAGTGCAGCACGTGTTTGGGATTCGGCACCCCTTAGGGCTGCTTCTAAGTAATTCAAGTCAAGCGTTGCAATAAGATCGCCGGCGTCTACCATCGCGCCTTCCTCAACAAGAATGTTGAGCACACGGCCACTGCTACGTGTTCCAACTGCCATCGATTGTGCTTCCATACGACCATTACTAGATGCGATATAATCGGGCAGTGTGTCACGTTTACTGATATAATAAGCCCCAAGAGCGAGTATGACGAGCCCCATCCCAATCAATAAAAAAGGATGTTTCTTAAGTTTGATCATCATCTTTTCCTTCTTTTGGGGTTGCAAAATTTGAAGCAATTATAATGGATGTAAGGGAAATATTGATAAATAAATTGAAGTACCAAGTGCTATTATTTTATGAAATATAT
>JBQCDM010000274.1:0-4952 GCA_051961235.1 Nucleicultricaceae bacterium (SeqCode) | reverse complement strand
TCTCGTGCGCTAAAACCCCCACAATTTCATCAGCATTGCTTGCATCAATCAGAAAACCAGAGTTCAGGAAAAATGAATAGTTAGGGCCAGCAGCGGCGTTTAAATCAGGATTATTGATAATATAGATATGGATGTCGCGAGGGTTAAGTCCTGCCACTATAAAAATAGGGGAAATAAAATCAGTTAGAATTGATTCAATTTCAGCATCTCTTAAAAACGCGCCTGATTTAAAGTTAGGCGCAGCTTCAAGAGGGTGCACATAAGAACTCAATAACACAGCGCAACTGAGAAAATATGATAATACTTTCTTTTTCATAGCAGGTTATCCTTTCTGTATGCCACCCTCAAGGGCAGGGGAGATTACTCCCCTGCTGGTTGTTCTTTTTTGCGTGATCGTGTCTTTTTTTCTGTTTTTGCCGCGCCATCGGATGCGGATTCTATTTTCTTCGCACGTGGTTTTCTAGTCGTTGTTGGTTTTGAATCGTCACCACTTTCTGATTTAGTACTCGAGGTAGACTTTTGCTTTGCAGACGACTTTGGGGCACCTTCTTTTTCTACTGCTTCTTTTGGTTTTGCCGTGCGTTTAGGCTTTGGCTTGGCAGATTCTGTTCCAACAGATTCTATTCCAGCAGGAGCCTTAGGTGTAGAAGGGGATTCACCCGCTGATTCGCTGACACGTGGTTTTGGATTGTGTCTTCTAGGACGTGCCGTTGCCGCGCGTTCTTCCCGAGAGTTTGCAGGTTCAGGGTTGTTTGATCGCTCTTGCATCGTCACAGGTTGATGTTCCTGGGTATCAGAAACATTCTGGAAGTATTGTCCAGTTTGGTATTTCGGGTTATTATTTCTTTTAAGGTTCCGGTTTAGGTTACGACGACGTCGATTGCGCCCAGCACTACCAGGTCCACCATTACTATCGCCGCGTGGTTGATCGGATGTTTCAGAATGATCAGAATGCTTCACATTACGCAGGAAATTTGCTTCTTTTTCAGCGGCTGTTTGAAGAGACTGATCGTATTTCTTTTGCAATTGTGCATCTTCTGAAAACTCAGCGGTAACATCTTGTGCTTGAGTTTGTACTTGGCCATGTGCTTGCTGCTCATTATGACGATTGCTGCCACTGCGTCTGCGTCTTCTGCGACGTCCTGAGCTGGAACCCTCATTTTTCTGGTGTTGCTGAGGCGAATGGACCGATGCTTCTTGTGTTTTATCCCCGCTTGGTTGTGGGCGAGCACCATTGTTTCCATTATTGGATTTTTGCAAACCATTTTGACGATGATGTGCATCGTTTTGGCGATGATGCGTATCGTTTTGTTGCGTGGTTTTATCCTGCGTTGCATCAGGCAACATCTCTAACCGCACAATATTATATTGAGGCGGATGCATGGATTCATCGCCGTCAAGCTCAATGGCCATCGCATGACGATTTTCAATGTCTGCAATTTGTTTGCGTTTTTGGTTGAGTATATAAAATGCTACACTGGGCGGAAGCTTGATGAGGATACGCTTGGCCTTTCTGGAGTATCCTTCCTCTTCAAGGACGCGTAAAATCATGAGTGCTGTTGATTCAACAGAACGAATGTAGCCTGTCGCTGCGCAATGAGCGCACGGCGTGAATGCTGTTTCTAAGATACTTGCTTTTAAGCGTTGTCTTGATATTTCAAGGAGACCAAAAGCACTAATTTTACCAATTTGTACACGCGCACGGTCCGTTCTAAAGATATCTCGGATGCGCTTTTCAACAGCCGCTGTATTTTTGGCATTATCCATATCGATAAAGTCGATGACGATAAGCCCCGCCAGATCACGCAATCGAACTTGGCGATAAATTTCATCCGCTGCTTCCAAGTTTGTTTTAAACGCTGTTTCCTCAATATGGCGCTCTTTGGTGGAACGTCCCGAGTTAATATCGATGGATACAAGGGCTTCTGTTGGATGAATCACAATAGAACCACCCGAAGGGAGGCGAACCATCGGCATATGCATTTCATCAATTTGCCGTTCAATGCGGTGTTTAAAGAAAAGAGGGCTCTCATCATCTTTATAGAGTTGCACACGCTTTCCGTGACTTGGCATTAGGGTTTTCATAAAGTTCTTTGCAACTTTATAACCTTCTTCACCTTGAACCAGAATTTGATCCACATCTTTTGAATAAAGGTCGCGAATGGCACGCTTAATAATTTCATCTTCTTGGTAGATGAGGCAAGGCGCAATGGAATCAAGCGTGACTTTACGAATTTCATTCCAGGTGCGCATCAAATATTCAGCATCTCTTTTAATCTCAACCTTTGAGCGTTCCATACCGGCTGTGCGGATAATAAGGCCCATGCCCTCTGGCGTGTTAAGGCTATCAAGGATTTCACGAAGTCTTTTTCGATCTTTTGAACTTGCAATTTTGCGGGAAATGCCACCACTATTCGGTGAGTTTGGCATGAGAACACAGTAACGTCCCGCCATTGAGATGTAGGTGGTGAGTGCTGCACCTTTTCCACCACGTTCCTCTTTCGTCACCTGAACCAGAATCACTTGATTCTTTTTAATGACTTCTTGAATTTTATATAAGCGATGAAGAGAAGGTGTGTTTTGATCAAAGTTTGTTTCCATCTCTTCTTCAACATCAAGCTCGCCACCAAAAGTGGAGATTTCTGAAGATGGGTCTTCGGAGGTCGATTTTTGTTGCTCTTCTTGTCTTTTTAATTCTTCTTGTTCAATCGTCTCTGCGAGTGTTTTTTCGGCATTTTGACGATCTGAGATAGGGATGCGAAAATAGTCTGGGTGGATTTCATTAAAGGCAAGAAAGCCATGACGATCGCCACCATAATCAATAAAAGCGGCTTGTAAGGATGGCTCGACACGAGCCACTTTAGCGAGGTAAATATTACCTTTTAGAGCTTTTTTGAGTGTTGACTCAAAGTCATAATCACTCAGTTTATTATTTTCATCTACAATTCCAACGCGTGTTTCTTCCGGGTGGGTTGCATCGATTAACATTTTCTTTGCCATGGGGCGAAACTCCATCTGTCGCGCTTTTGCGCGTTATGCTGTCACGTGCTGGAATTTTCCCAAGCAAAGGGGGGCTATACTTTTGAATCAACTCCAAAAAGTTATTCTTCATTATAACATTGCGTTGATCACTGTGTGAACACGTCTTACTCATTGATGTGAGTCCATAACCCAAGCTGTTGGAAAATCCAGCTGTTAAATACAAAAAATTTCATAAGAAGGGGATCTGGCACACTTAACACTTGAGTGAAAGCCGCCCCTTGTCATATTTCAACCATAGCATATCGTTTCTCATTGAATTCGACAATCACTTTTATATTTTTTTTAATCTTTCACCTGTAAACAAAATTGGCAGAATCGGCGTAATTTTTATTATCTTATGTTATAAAACAGTGTATGAAGAACTAAACGTTATAGGAATATCAGTTATTGAAACGCGTATTTTGGACAATTTTTAATTCTCTTGTATTTTCCTTCATTTTTGTAGGTGTTGGCGCACTCTGCGTTTTTTATTATTATGGTTCAGGTTTGCCGAACTATCAAGAGTTGAAAAACTATAAGCCTGCTGTGGTAACGCGGCTTTATGCGAGTGATGGTCGTTTATTTGCAGAGTATGCAACGCAAAAGCGGATTTATGTGCCCATCACAGCGATTCCCCAAAAAGTAATTAATGCTTTTATTTCAGCAGAAGACAAAACATTTTACACCCACTTTGGCCTTGATTTGCCAGGCATTGTAAGGGCAGCCTTTTCGAATTTATCACGCATGGGGCAATCAAAAAGGCCCGTTGGCGCCTCTACGATTACACAACAGGTTGCAAAGAATTTTCTGCTCTCAGAAATTTCAAATTCTGTCTCAATTGAGCGTAAAATTAAAGAAGCGATCTTGGCGATCCGTATCGAAAATGCTTACTCAAAAAATTACATTCTCGAGCTTTATCTGAATGAAATATATCTTGGCTCTGGAGCCTATGGTGTGGCGGCGGCGGCTCTCCATTACTTTGATAAAAGTCTTGAAGAGTTGACTACGGCTGAAATTGCTTTTATTGCAGCTCTTCCAAAGGCTCCATCTCGTTATAATCCTGAAAAAAATGCGGATCGTGCTATTGGTCGTCGCAATTATGTGGTGACGCGGCTTTATGAAGATGGCCATATTTCAAAAGAAGAAGCGCTTGAAGCCATTCATGCACCGATTGAACTCAAAAAACATGCAGACCAAGATGTTGTCCAGGCAGACTTCTTTGCTGAAGAAGTGCGACGAGAGTTGTTGTATAAGTTTGGAGAACATGTGCTCTACAAGGAAGGGCTTGTGGTACGTACAACATTAGATCCAGTTTTGCAAAACTATGCGCGCTCTGCTTTGCGTACAGGTCTCATTAATTATGATAAGCGCCATGGATATCGAGGCGTTGTATGCCATCTTCCTTTAAATTTCGAAAAAGGTAAGTTTGACAGCCAAAAAGATCTTTGGCTTCAAGCGCTTAAAAGCGTGAATAAACCAGCAGGATCAGAAGCTTGGCGCCTTGCAATTGTCCTTGATATTCAAAAAGATAAAGTAGTGCTTGGTCTCGATGATGGTGCGATGGGCCTCATCAAGCTTGAGGATTTGAAGTGGGCTCGAAAACACATGAGTGAGAATGCCATGGGGCCTGTGATCACGCATCCAAATCAGATATTTAAAGCGGGTGATGTGATTCTCGCTTCACAAAAGGAAGGCGATGCTGAGAAGAACGCGTATAGTCTTTGTCAGATTCCTGAAGCCTCTGGTGCGCTTGTGGTGATGGATCCGCATACCGGACATGTGCTTGCTATGCAGGGTGGCTTTAGTTTTACAATGAGCCAGTTCAACCGCGCCAGTCAAGCCAAGCGTCAGCCGGGTTCTTCTTTCAAAACTTTTGTTTATCTAGCGGCGCTCGAGAAAGGGCTTACACCCTCCACCATATTGAAGGATGA
>JBQCDM010000273.1:0-13799 GCA_051961235.1 Nucleicultricaceae bacterium (SeqCode) | reverse complement strand
CATTGTATTGCAATCTTTTTGGATTTTTTTAAAGGCATTGGGGGCAAGGAAATTAAGCGTCGATGCTTCTGTTGTCATATCGGGAAAGTGTTCTTGAATAATATGGGAGGCCTGTTCTGCGTATTCTCGCGTTGCATCAATTGCTTTGTATACAGAAATAGGAGATTGAACTCTTAAGGCTTTGAGGAAGGGCACTGTTTTAGAGACAATGGGAGTGAGCGAACCTGGGCCCAATTCTAAGACTTCTGAGATGTTCTGAAGTTTCTCTCTCAACTGTCCCATACAGGTTGTGATCAAATCACATTCCATTTTAAAAGGATAATAGAAATCTTGCTTGATAATTTCTTCATAAATTTCGGGTCTATACATATGAACATACTGTGCCATATGTCCACTTCTTTTCTTCAAAAATAAATCGATATAATCTAGTTTAAAACTCATCGGTTTCTTACAAAAAAAGATTTATTTTGACTTATATTAAGCTATCGTCAGTGATTTCTATATCTCACAAAACAATGATGATATCTTTGTTTACAAATAAGCAAAATGACTTATCAAAATATTGGCAATAATGATATTAATGTTATTTGATAACAAAAAACATTCTCAATTATCAAATTTATTCTTGAAAAGAAAAAAATAATACTTATATGTAATTGCTTGATTTGTAGTGAAGAATTCTTAAGGCGTTTCATCTCAAATAATGCATATCAATTATATATAGAGAGCTGACTTTCTTTATGCTTAAGGAAAATCTATCTATTTTCGAAAGTCAATTTCGTCACAAGTCAAGGATATCTGGATACCAAGCTGATCTAATAAATGCGTGAGTCTAATATAATATGGGTCATCAACTGTGATTGGCATGTCTTGCCCTCTCGTTCTTTTAGTAATACGACCTAGTATAGATGCTAACCAACTTTCCTCTGAAGCTGCGTGAACACCCTCTTTCTTTTCATAAGCATAAGCTTTTTGCAGGAGTGTTTTAAAAGTGGGGGTTTTGTAGGGAAAATGAGTGCGTAAATACTCAATCATTTTGACATTAAAGGGATGATCAGCACCAAATTTCTTAGCAAAAAAAGCGTCCGAGAGACGATTGGCATAAAGTGAGAATTCGTTCTCACTTTGAGCCATTAGCTCGTGCTCCTCTTCTACATGTACAAGGTTTACTGTCCTATCTCCATATTCAATGAGCTGAGTGCCATGCCATCCCCAGGCACACGTCTTTGGATATGATTGATCCAAAGGCAAAAATTGTAGTTTTTTAGTAAGGCCCGGTCCCGTGACATCAATGATTGTTTTGAAATCAAAGCAGCTGGTTGAAAATTTATCCAGATATCCTTTAAACTCTGCTTCTGCATCCCTCTCACATGCGCGAATAGATGAGTAGAGGTCTGGAAAATATGTGATAATGCTAAGGTTGTTTAAGCTATTTTTCGTCTTTGTGTTTAAATCATTCATTTCAAATAAAGCCGTATTACAGAAACCTTTATAAGATTGTAGATCTGTAATGCTCAACTTTATTATGTCATTCGTACCGCTACTCGCCTCAATCCTTCTTCTCATACAAAATGTGGAAGTGGGATCAAAGGTTCTTTCTGCAAGCAATGAAGGTTGTACAGGCTCAACTTTCTTTAAAGGAGTCCTTCCAAACAAAGTCTTGATCAAGTTCGTATGCCCATCGACTCTTTCTAATTTTTCTTTAAAAGATCGAGACTCAAAATCATAGTATGATTCCATTTTTTCATTAGGTGAATCCATTCCCGCGCAAAATGTGTCAATATCGCAATATATATATTGAGTTTGACAAGCCTCTTCCAATGTTAAGTCACGACCATACACCATACCAATGAGTCGATAGATGTCACTTGGAATAGCAGGATTACCAGCGCTGGCATTTTTAAATACACTCTCTATAGCCTTATCTTGTTTTGGAAAGGTTTTTAGAAGATTTTCTTTAATCCTTGTAATCGGCAAACACTCAAATCTATCGTCATATTGGGCTTGAAGAGACTTGATCCATTCATCGTTTGAGGTTTGAGTTAATGCATCACAAATAAATTTAATTTTAAGATGAGCTGGTGAACAGTTTAGTAAAGCTTCCATATAAATGGGGAATTTTTCGTCGTATTGAGCACCACCCACACGAACAGGTGTGTCATTATTATCTTGGGGCTCTCCGCGACCCGCTGTCCAAAAAAAGTGGAGTTCTGTTGAAGGTGCATTAGTTAAATATTCTTTGATAATTTCTGCATCTTCCTTGAAGTGTTTAATTCCTGGAAAAATATCTGAACGTGAAGCATTCGAGTTAGAAGAGGACCGCGATTTTTTAAAAGCTCTTTCTTGTTCAGGATTATCTAGAAATCTTTTTGACGCGACAATTGGTGTGATATCAGAAGCAAAAACTAAGAGAGCTGTGCTCATTAAGAATGCATTTGAAAATCTTCTGTTGGACATTGTTTTTTACCTCTTGGATCATGTAATATTTCCCTTTTATATAGTCAATTAGACATAAAATAAATTGCTTATTAGTAAAGCAAGCTATCTTAATTAGTAATACATTGCGATTTTAAGGAATGATGTCTTAATTATTATTGGTTAAAAAAAACGTTAAGAATAAATTTTACAGAGAATTAGTATTTAACCATATTTTAAATTTTTAAGTGTACTGTAAAAAAATAAGCTTCTTATAAAATAAAATTTGAAAGTAAACCCATGCACAATTTGTATAAAGTTACTTTAACGTCTTTTCTCCTGACAACACTTATCTCACCAGTATTTGCAAGTTCAACTCAGAAGGAAGACATTGCACGAGAAATGGAAGCTCTAGCAGCGCAGCGCGTGGAGTATCTCAATAAGCTTGGTGTTGAACATCTTGCAAATGGGGATCATGAGGCTGCAATTGCTGCCTTTGAGAAGGTTTTAAAAACCTCACCTAAACCTCAGTTTGTGGATAAGTTGAATTATGCATTTGCATTGAAAGCGGGGAAACGAAACGCGGATGCGTTTCAAGCATTTTCTATAATTTTACCAGAGAGTATTGAGGGCATTCAAGCGTTGCTTCAGTCAAACCCGCTAGCCACGACAAAAGGCGGTTCTATGACAAGCAGCAATGAGCTTATTTTAAGCGCCTATACATCGGCTGGAACACTTGCTTTTGAAATGGGTAAGTATGAAGATGCTTTGAAATATTTTATTGCAACCGATCTCATTGAAAGAAGTCATCAGCCTCCCATTGTAAAGGAAGAAACAAAGCTTTTTGTAGCACTTAGCGGATATCAAGCAGGATATCAATTGAATAATGCAGACTATAAGAAAATATCATTTCAATATTTTAAAAAATATTTTGATTTGAATCCAAAGCATGTAACCCTTGACATGTATATTCAAGGTGCAAAGGCTGCCTATGACTCAGGTGACTTTGCAACAGCTGAATTGTGGGCGAGGAAAGTGCTAGATACGCTTGCCGTTACGCAAAAAATTGACGAGATTAAAAACAAAAATACGCTGACAGTATTGATCCATAATCTTGGTGGATATGCTTTTAAGGAACAAAAAAACGCAGATGCTTATTATTTTTATAAAATGTTAATGACATATGAAAAATCATTAAACCCTTCGCCTATTGATTTTTATAATGCAGGCGCAGTGGCTCATGTGAGCGGTAACCATGCAGATGCCATTAAATGGCTTGAAAAATCACTGACGCTTACTCTGCCACAAGATGTCAAGGCAAGTGCAAACACTTTCATTGCCGAATCAAAGAAAGCGTTGCATCAGTAACTATTCTAAAGTTATTCTAAATCTTCAAGAAAGCTTTCTTTAAGAGTAGGGAAGTTTTCTTGTATGATATGTGTTTTAAGAAAAAATGATGGAATAAACGGATCTAGAAACCACTAGTTTCAATAAAGAGCCCTGTTTTTGCAAAGATAGTACACCTTGCTTTTTATCATGTTCATAAAGGTGCCCTCCACCTTCAAGGAAAGAGGAGGGATATCTTTATAATAGGGCTCTCTTATGATTTTTTCTCAAAAGAGAGTGCCGGAATTTTGAATTTTTTTTGTGTTAAAAATTTAAGATGTTCTTCGAAAGTCTTTTCATCTAGTGCATTTGATGCAACTGATAGCTTTGCGATCCTAAAACAACGATGCTTCTCGTTGCCAAAATTCATCATGCTTGTGTAGAGGTAACCAAGAGGAGAGCCATTAATCTTAATAGCTCGCTCAAAAAAAGTATTAGAGTCATAATATTGACCACGTGTAAAATGTTCCATGCCCTTTTTGAGGTGCGTCATTTCTAGTTTTTGAGCATTTTGGAGGTTACTTGATAGTTGATTTGTTTGGATTGCAGGATATTCGTTTTCATCTGCAAAGCTTGATTTTGACGCATGACATGCAGAAAAAACCGTAGAGAAAAGTAGAGTGTATAACAAAGCATTATAAAAGTTCATGGTTATCGTCCTTCATTGATCAATCATTTTGAATGCGCACAATGCAATGTATATTCCTTATTGTCAAATATCCTTGGGATAACTTTTTGATATAGGTAGGTATTCCGCAGGATCCGGATTTGATAAAAAACAAGAAATGACTTAATGATGAAGGAGCGAGGCAGGAATTGAAAATGCTTATTTCTGCTCTACAGAGTTTACAAAAAAGCGCAAAATATTTTGGAAAGATCCATATCAACATACGTTCATAACGAAAGTTTGTTCAGTTGCTGGAAACCGGATTTTATTAGAGGAGACGATAGCTTTCTCTTTTTCTGGGGACAGGAAAGTGATAAGGCTATGGTCAATGGTCTTCCCGTTATGGGATCAGAAATAGAGGGTAATCTTATTTACTACACACTCGGAGAAGGGCATGGCCTTTCATTAGGTGATGAGGTTCTGATGGAAATTGATTGGCAGCGCCCGGTATAGGCTCATGCGACTTCATTTTGCAGCTGAGCTCATCCTCGAACTTGTAACACGAAAAGTGGAGCTTGAAAAAATAGGCGCTCACATTGCAGAAACAAAAGCGCGTGTCGATTTCGTTTTTGATCAAAATATTTCTTTCATATTCGAAGACATATTAACTGAATACAATAAAATTATTGAAAAAAATGAGATGATCAAAACAGGCTATTCAGATATTGAAAATCAACGACGTTTTTGGAAGATACATGATTTCGCTGAGGTCTCTTGTGGTGGAACCCATGTGAAATCAACCGCTGAAGTGGGATTTGTCACATTAAAAAGGGTGAATATCGGTGGCGGAAAAGAAAGAATCGAAATCTGCCTTGTGGATGATGTATCCCTCGTTTGAAATACAAAAAAAGAGAAAGAATTATTGGATGCTCTGCGCCTTTGACTTTGATAGTATCCTTGCGGATAGCAAATGGCATATTATACAGCCCTTAAGCGTTATGCCAAAAAACATACATTGCCGTTACCATCTCAATACGAAATGGATATGGCCTTTGGTAATCCTTATCCTCTTTTTTTCAAAGGGTGGGGGCCAGAAGAAACTTTTCAGCAATATTTGGATCAGGTATTCCTGATGGTTGATGATATCTTGTGTAAAGACTCTCACTGTATATGCTTAAAGGAAGAATTTAAGACGCTTAACTAGTATTATTCCAAGAGGCCGTATTTAGAAAAAATCATGTAACCACATAAAAAGAGATAACAAAGTAAAAAAAATATAGGCACTTGGATTTCTTTGATGCTTAATTTTTCTGTGCTGCTAGTGCCTTCATTGCTGATCATTTGTGCAGTAAAAACATTTGCAGGAAAATATTGCTCGAGCTTTATAATGATCTGATTGCGTATGTAAGTTGTTCTAATAATAGTGCTAATCGCTTGTATCCAAGATAGGCTTAAAAAAGCTCCAAGCGATACGATGACCCATAAAAGGTAGTGCTTTTGAAGAGTGTTAAAGGCATCACTATTCATAAAGAATGCTAAAGCAGTCACCACAATTGAGTGAGAAGATATCCAAAAGGTGTTTAAGCTTTCCCGTGTCTGATTTGTGTTATCTAGTGAAGTGATCACAAGCTTATACTGCTCTAAGAGTACTTGCATGGCTTCATTATTAGTGATGTCTTTTACAACCAAATCTTTCATGATTAATCCTTCCTTTTAAATATTTATTCCAGATTAGTAATTACATTATTTACTTTTGAAGTTTATTTGTGGTCCAATTTTTCCTTTATATGATGATTGTCTGGGAAATCTGGGTGTATCTAAAGAGAGAAAAATAGAAAGAAGGGCTCTTGAAAAAAGAAATAGTCTTCCCATATAAATTAATGAGAAGACTATATCTATTTTATATGGGCGAAGGGCTAGACGCTCGTTTTAAGGTGCCTGATACCATCAAGTATGGGTTTTGGATCATATGTGCTGAGGTTAATTTTTGCTCGAATCATATGGTTGGATTGATCAACTGTAAGCGTGTTCGTAAAATGGCTTGTTAACTCTTCAAAGGAAGATAAGCTTTCTGGCAAGGGCAGGATAGCTGGTGCATCACTGCTCAATGGATCCATGAAATGCTCAAAGGAGAGCGTGTCTTACATTTTAAAACCGGCATATTTATAAACATTGAATTCATGTTCTTGATCAGCATTAAAAATCACATGGAGAGTTGCTGGTTCAGAGGCTTTTTCGGCTACTTTTTTAAGAAGATTTGCTGTCATCACGATCAATGCTGATTCATAGCCTTTTTTGGCATGATCTTCATCTAATAATCCCATTTATATTTAAGTCCGATGCTGCCTGTGGATTGGGTGGAGACTTCCGTTTCCAAAACCACGGAGGGGGCAATATCAATATCGATGACAGCTTTTGTATCTTCAGGTGTTAATCCTTGATCCACACTGACATAGACACCTTCTGCAAGGGTCTTTCCAAGCGTTAAGGAGCCTGATTGCAAATCACCCTCTTTGCCAGATTGAAAGTTTAACGTATCAAGGCCAAACACAGAACGCACTTTTCCCAAAACATCAAGGGAATTCCCGCCACGCAGCGTTGCAAGAGAGCTTGCCAATTGGAGTGCTTGAGCCATGGTTAATTCCCCATTGGTTTTTCCAAAGATAAAATAAGACAAGATTTCTTTTTCCGATTGAGGTGGATCGGAGCTTAGTTTGATATCAAACTTATCAGGTGTGCCGCTTACCCGAACAATAATGGACATCGCATCTGTGCGATGTTGGCCTTGTACAGTAAAAAATGGTTTTAGAATGGAGGATGAACTAAATTTTACCTCTCCTTGATTTAATGTCAAAGTTTTTCCAATTAGATCAAAGGTACCACGCTTGAGGATGATGTCACCTTTTGCCTCGGGTTGATCCAAGGGGCCGATGAGCTTTAAATCGGCTTGCCATTGGGAATTAAGGCCGCGCCCTCTCACATAAATGGGGGCTTTTGACCTGGCATCAACATGAAGCTGAATCACAGGGAATTGTCCTTGCTTTTGCTTGGGTGTATTTTGTTGAATGTCACGTTTTTCAAGCGGATTTTCAATCTCGATGGTTGGAATATCTTCTTCAATTTTATCCGGGATTGTGATTTCTGTTTTTAAAAGATCGACCCTGCCTGACACAATAGATTTGTTTAAATGACCCTGCCAATCAAGTGTCGCATTGATGATGCTTTGAAGTTCGTCATTGTGGATGGCTGTAAAATTTTTTGCAAGTATCGTAAAGAAGAATCGGGGCTCGCTTAAAAGATGAGTGCAGGTGCCTTTAACCGCAATAGAGCCATTGTTTTTGTCTTTTGCGGATAATTCTTTAATCGCAAGCGTATCTTTATCTCCAGTCATTAAAAAATTGAAATCTTGGAGTGTGGTGCCATAAAGAAAGCTCTCCCAATATCCTCCTTTAATCTGAATCGTACCATCGTAATGCGGTTGTTTTTTTGTGCCTTTGACGCGGATATCGAGGACAGCGTGTCCTTGTAAAATATCTTCGTCCAGAAATTGGCTAAGAAGAGGAGAGGATAAATCCACATCTCCTTTTAAATGTGTTTGAAGAGGCTCTTCTGATGGAAATGTCATCATAAAGGGACTAAACGAGATATGAAGAGGAATGTATCCTTCTCCCTTAAGTTCACCGCTTTTTTGATGTTTAAGAGTGCTTATAAAATGAAGCTGATTTCCTTTAAAGTGGTAGTCGGTTGTAAAAGAATCAAAAGCTATTTTTTGAGGCACATGCATTTTCAAATGTTGAATACGCACGGATCCCTTTAAGTCTGGATGTTTTGGTGTTCCATGGAGCGAAAGCTTCAATAGGCCCGTGCCGTTCTGGGGGTGTCCTATATATGCGCTGAGTGGTTGAAGGTCCGTTATATTGACGTCTAGTTTCCCTTCTAACGCCCCCCCATTAAAAGGGAAAGTCATATGTCCTTTTAAAGACGCTCCTTTTGTTTTTGCGTCGAGCTTCTTAATCGATAATATATTTTTTGCGCTATATTCAAGCGTGCTATCAAGCCAGAGGGGCACCCCTTCAATTTCAGTATGTGTCAAAAAATGGAGTTGGTGATTTTTAGATTTTTGATAATCAAATTTCCCATCCTTTACTGTGAGATGATGAGAAGAAAATTTGAGTGGATGTGTGCTGAACTTGCCGTGTGCTTTTAAGATGTCTTCTGTTTTTTCAAAGTCAAATGACACACTCATTTGATCAGACAGTATGCGTGTATCTTTGCATTTCAATGTATTATTGGCCATGTTGCATTGACCACTGAAATTGAGAGGCGATTTGAATGCTTGATAGAAAGATGTATGATTTTGATTGATAAATTGGCCATTGACGGTCGTTATTCCTACATCTTTTGCTAAATCATAACTGCCTGCAACCTTAAAGGTTACGGTGCCTGATATTATTGATCCCTCAAGCAGGTTGTTTAAAGGAATGTCAAGGCTCTCGTTGCTTACTTCATAGTGGAGATTGTTGTAATCATTATCTGATATGATACGTGCTTTGACGAGCGGCAAGGGATTATGAAACACCATATCAACTTGAGGCGCTTGGATGGTTTGACTGATCTCAATACTCATATAAGCCTTTTCATCAATCATAAGACCTGTATGGTGCTTTAGATCCTGAAATAAAGGCCCCTTCACCTTGAATGTGCCTTTAATATCATCCCCACTTAAAATGGCTTTGCCATCAATAGAGAACGTTATTGGAATCTGGGTTAATTTCTCATCGATCTTAAGAGAATCAGCCTTAAAATCTTCAATAACATACGTCGTCCAAAAAGGCGCGCGTTCCTCATGCGTCATCTCTGATTTGGGTAGGGCGTGAAGTACTATATCTTCAAGAAGCAAATGATCGATCGTCAGTTTTTTTCCGCTAAGCGATAGGGGAGACCATGCAACATCGACTGTTTTACATTCAAGGATCTTTTCTTTCTGCTCATACACCGTGACATCCTTGAGCGTCAGATGAAATGGAAAAAAACCTTTTATTTCTTTAATTTCTAGAACATAGGGTGCAAAGGCATTTTTGAGAACGTCCTTAATAATGCCTTTGCCTGGTGTTGTTTGAAAAAATAGAAAAGCAACAACGAGCAAACAAGAAAAAAATGCAAAGCTTTTTAGTATAAGCTTGATGAGCAAATAAGGTAATCGAAAGCGGTGCA
This sequence comes from Nucleicultricaceae bacterium (SeqCode), assembly GCA_051961235.1. GTDB lineage: Bacteria > Pseudomonadota > Alphaproteobacteria > Caedimonadales > Nucleicultricaceae > JBQCDM01. The sequence goes on along the minus strand of JBQCDM010000273.1, from coordinate 4,177 downwards.
AATTCATTAAAATGCTTGTCCTATGCTTGCATAGAGCTGAAAAGGAGCGTCTATCGTTTTGCCTGAGGTGTTTTTTCTTCTTTTAAGCGGAAAAGCTAGGTCGACGCGGATAACGCCAAAGCGTGTTTCGTAGCGAGCGCCTAAACCGACCCCTGTTAAGAAATTGCTTGATTCTGAGGCTCCATTAATTTTTGCTGTTTCTATAAACGCAACCGCTCCCCAGTCTTTTTTTAGGGTTGCTCTATATTCAACCCCTGCTTCTGTGGATGTTTTTCCTCCTATTGGAACACCATCTGGGTCGAGAGGTCCTAGCATCTGGTATCCATATCCTCGAACAGAGCTATTGCCGCCGGCGTATAAACGCATATCAGCCGGAATGCTCTCAAGTGATGGTCCCATAAGCATGCCAACGCGAGCCCAACCAGCCAGAATATTCTTTTTTGATTCATCAACGGCAAGATAAGTGGATCCATAAATTTTGGTCGTCAACAAGGTGTTTTTTCGTCCGATTTTTCCAAAAGCAGGGATGGTTGATACATTAAGGCGCGCTCCTTCTTTAGGATTTTGTAGGTCATGGGTGCTATCATACTGGTAAGCAAGCGGAATAGTACTAAGAGCGCTTGAAAGGGTTGTATCTTTTTGCTTTGTTTTTTCCACGATAAGGCTCAATCCCTCTATAAATTTATTTTGCTTATCAATTGTTTGTTCAAAACCAACGCCGAGATCAATTTTTGCAACATTATAAGATTGCGTTTTCTTTCTCTTGATGCCGCCATTAAACAAAAGGGATCGTTGATAGCCAAAAAAATCAGGCAAAGACAAATCAAAATCGGCTATGCTTTCAAGGGCACCAAAGATAAGCTTAGTTTTAAAAAGTTCACCATGCCCAAAAGCATTGCGATGTTGCCAATTCGCTTCAGCACCCAATCGTTCACTTGTTGAATATTTGGCGCCTAATTGAATCGTTCGTGGTTTTGCTTCTTCTGCTTTGATAATGATGGGTGTATTGCCGTCATCGGTCGCTTGTTCGTCATAAGTAATATCAAGTTCTTTAAATAGACGTGATTGATTTAATAGGGTGCGCGTTTCTTCAATTTTAAGTGTATTAAAGGGATCTCCTTCCTTCCATTGTAAGCGATTTTGAATATAACGCGGATCTAGTTCTTTAAAGGCTTGAATATGTGTTTTTCCAAATCGTGTGTATGCGTGTGATGCTATGGTGACCTTAATGGTGAGTGTCTTTGATTCCCTGTTCACATGTCCTACAAGATTTGTGATTTTTGCAAAAGGATAACCATTTTCAGATAGTTTTTTTAAAATGAGTTCTTTAAAATTCAGTACTTTTTGAAGCTTAACACTCTTGCCGCTCTCAACCTTACCTTCTTTAGGTGTAGGCAGTGGTAGCGGCGGATGTGGCGTTCTCCCTTCTACAATAAAAATCCAATCTTTAAATCGATATTGGGCTCCAAGGGTAATTTTAAGCGTTACGATATGGGGATTTTTCTGAATCTGGAAAGTGACAGAAGTTTCAAAATACCCTTTTGAGGCAAAAAAACGCTTCACGATATCCATGTCTTTTTGAATGCGTTTTTTGAGAATAATCTCTGAGACTAGAATGGAAGATTGGAACTTAAGCAAACTTAAATGATCTTTGAGCTCCGCTTCAAAGGATGTGTCTTGGAGTCCCATAATTCTGACGCTATACCCAAAATTTTTCGCTGTGTTGTCGGATGTCTTGGATGCTAAAGCACCTGTTAGGCTTATCATGCCAACACATATCATGATGCAGAGTGAGCGAACAAAAATTTGAGACTTAAAATGCATAACTCTCTTATCTTAAAAGGGGAAAGATTCTTCAGCTAGTGGAACTTTATAAGAAAAATAGTCTTACTTGTTGAAGGAAACACCATATTGTCTTTTATTGCAATGGGGTTTGTTTCCGTACGTGTTTGGTATGAGCAGATGAATTGATCAAGGATAAGCCATCCAGTTCTAGACATTTTTCTTCGGACATTATATTAAAAAGAAACTCAAAAAGTTATTTTAATAAATAAGAAAAGAAGAAGCTTTCGCAGAAAGATCAATTTTGGGGCGATAAGCAGGGGATATAATATGACACGTGAACTCTTAAATTTACTTCCTTCCTGGAGTGTTATCTTTATCTTTTGTGTGGTGCTGGCAGGCATTGCCTTATCTCTTTATTTTATTATAAGGGCTAAATTTAGTCATTTAATTGAATCGAGTAGCAATAGCCCTTTAACGGTACTGATTGGTATACTGAGTGCTAACTATGCTTTTCTTTTAGGCTTTGTAATCGTCACACTTTGGCAAGCCCATTCACAAGCAGAAAAAGAAACAAGTATGGAAAGCTATGAACTTCGCTCAATTATGAATAACAGTACAGGGGTAGAACCTATCAAGCAAAAGATCAAGAATGTCGTTGGTGATTATGCAAAAGCTGTTGTTTATGATGAATGGCCATTGATGCGTATTGGTGAGGCAAGCCCTAGAATCCATCAAGTTCGTCAAGAATTATTTAAAATTTTGGCATCCTATACCCCAAAAAGTAAACAGGAAGAAATATTTTTATCAACGATAGTTTCAAAGCTCAATACATTGATAAATAAGAGAGCTGGAAGACTAGAATTTACAAAGAGCTCTCTTTCAGATCATTTGCGGTTTATTCTTATTGCAGGCGCTATATTTTTAGTTGTTTTAATTAGCTTTCTAAAGAGCCAGAAAACTCTGTTACACCTTTTTTCAATTACTATTGTGAGTGTGCTCGTTGGGTTTAATCTTGGATTAGCGTTTTGTCTGGACTACCCTTTTTCAGGGGATATTTCAATAGGAACGGAGGCTTTTAAAATTGAATCGCTTCAAGGATTTTTTGAAAATGATTCACTTAAAGCATCAGGGAATTCTTAGTGTGTGCGTGAAATTTTATGTAAAAGTGAATCTTTATATAAACGTTTTTGTATGCATCAGCTTCTGTTCGATAGTTAAATTCAACGCCAGGATACCTCTGATTGTCCTCAAAATTTTCAATCGTGAATGCTAGAATATGAGGCTCATTTTAATGTAAATATAATAATATATTATATTTGTATTTTTTATTGTTTTTTACGATCTGTTTTTTTATTTCACTTTTGCTTGATGTGTGAAATATATTTACTTTTTATATTTATTTTATTTTTGTTTTTGTGTGTAATGTTTTATCGAACCATCGTCTTTGCTAGATTTAGCTTATGTCTATGTGTGGTACATTCAGGCTTGGCAAAAAGTTTTTGCCAAAACATAAAAATGATCTAGCATTGTGCTATGGGAAAGTATAATGTTCAATAAGAAAATGGTAGAGTTAATATAGAGGTGTTTTTTCGTGATCGTTTCTTGTATGAGCTCTAAAAATAAGTCAATTTTATTTATGCTCGCAGCAACTGGACTTTATAGTATCAACGATGCGTTTGCTAAATTAATTGTAGCGGGTTATCCCGTGGGGCACTTTTTTTTCATACGTTCCGTGATGACGTTGATGATTCTTATCCCATTTTTAAGAAGTGCAAGTCGGCGTCAAGAAATTGGATCAAACTTTAAGCTCAATGTGCTTCGTTCAAGTGTTGCAGCGGGTGGAACGATGATTATGTTTTTGACATTAAAGTTTATGCCGCTTGCTGATTGTATATTGCTTTTTTTTACATCACCACTCTTTGCTTTTCTATTGGCTAAGCCAATTTTAGGTGAGAAACTATCCAGAATAACATTTTTTGCTGTTCTCTTAGGATTTATGGGAGCAAGCATTGTTGCTTTTCCCGGCTATGGTGTCATTGACCCAATTGCTTTGGTTGTTTTAGGTGCAGCGTTACTACTTGGGCTCTCTAACGTGATTTCCAGGAAGCTAACCTTCCACACTTCTGCCTATTCTGTAACATTCAATTATACGGTCGTGAGTTTGCTTTTTGGTAGCGTGCTCTTTTTTAGCGATATGCATCTTCCAACAGGAGAACAGTTTCTTCTTATTGCTATGATGAGCATAGTCAATCTTTTGGCGCAGTATGGCATGATCAATGCTTTTAAATATGGTGAAGTGAACGCTATTGCTCCCTTGGAATATGTAGAACTCATTTACATGATGATTTTGGGCTTTATCATTTGGGGAGATATACCAACGCTTAAGCTCATA
>JBQCDM010000272.1:0-5510 GCA_051961235.1 Nucleicultricaceae bacterium (SeqCode) | reverse complement strand
CAACAACTTTTATGCAATCTGAAGGCTATGGCAAAGGCTATGTTTATGACCATGATACACCGCACGGATTTTCAGGGCAGGACTATTTTCCAGACACTTTGCCGCGGTTAACATTTTATGACCCCAAAGAAGTCGGATTTGAGCGTGAACTTAGAAAACGCATGGACTATTGGAAAAATCTGCGGGAAAAATTGAGAAAGCTATAAGCTATACAAAATTTCTTTTGCATACATTTCGTTACATCAAATTAAAATATGGACAATTTGTCACATTGCCTAAAAAACAAAGAAGAAATATTATTTTTTCAAGACAGTAATTTGAACATTCATTATAAATTTCTCAAATATCATTTTCTTGAGAATCGCAGGAATTAGACTTGAATATAGACAAGCTAAAAAGCTTTTATGCAACTGTAAAAAAGGGTTCCGTTAAGGAAGCAGCACAAATTTGTGGATTTTCTGTTTCTGGAATTACAAGGCATATTTCTTCTTTAGAAGAGGAGGTTGGGCATAAACTGTTTAATAATATTAATCAGCGCCTTACGCTTACAAACAAAGGAGAATTGTTTTATGATCGTGTTGGTAAAATACTTGCAGAGATTGATGCGGCAATACGGTGCTTAGATGAAGATGGTAATAGTGTGAGCGGAGAACTCACGCTTAACATTTCAGCTGTATTGACCGGCATTGGCATTATTGACTACGTTTCAAGTTTCATCACTCAGTTTCCAAATCTCAATGTTAAGATTATTTGTAGTGACCAAGATATAGACTTAGGTATGCGTGAAGCAGATGTTGCTATACGTGCTGCTATGGATAGTTCAATTGGTATCACTCAAGAATACTTGGCGTCGTGCCCTATACATATTTTTGCAAGCAAGGATTATGTAAGGGAAAGGGGGTTGCCACAAACAGCTCAAGAGTTGCTACAGCATCGACTCATTACCCATATGCCTACTGATAACGCCAATCTTAGGCATCTTAATTGGCATGCTCATTTGCTCGATGAGCGTTCTATCTCTAGCATTGCGATCAATTCAGGTATTGGGGTGCTTGCGGCTATTGAAAGTGGCCTTGGTATCGGTACCGTATCTGAACTTGCTTTGAAGGGGGCTAGAACGGACCTCGTTCGTGTATTGCCTCATATTAGTAGTCCTGAAATTGATCTTTACTTCGCATATCCTGAAGAATTTGGCGTAACGTCTAGGGTAAAAATCTTAAAAAATCACCTTGTCTCAGTGTTTTCAAAAAGCTCTTTTTCGAAGATCTCTGCCTCAAATTAAACGATATAACTTGCATTCTAAATTCTTTTTAATCATTATATTGATAAACACTAATAAATCGATTTTGATTAATGAAAAAAAATCACAAAATAATTGCCATAATCGGTGGTATGGGGTCGGCATCTAGTCTTTTCTTGCAAGAAAAAATTTTGCAAACGGCTGTTTTGACGAAAAAAATGGAGTCTGATGGCGACTATCCAGATATTATCCACTTATCTTTGCCGTCGGGTATTCCCGATCGTAGCGATTTTTTATTAGATAAGGGGGCGAGTAATCCAGCGCTCATCGTTCATGATTTTTTAACAGGCTTAGACCGAATGGCCGAGGTATTACATCGTGAAATGATGGCTGTCGTTGCCTGTAATACATTTCATGCACCACCCATTTGGGATGTGTTGAGTAAGATGAGTCTTGATAATCCACATCCAAAAGTAGAGCTTCTGCATTTTGTTGATATTGTTGCAAGAGAATATGTAAAGTCATTTGATGAGAAGAAGCTTGGCATTCTCTCAACATCAGGTGAACGAAAATTTGGCATCCATAAAAAAATCTTAGAAAACTATGGCATAACTTGCATCCAGACTAACGAAGAAGAACAAGAAAAACTTCAAAGATGCATTTACAACATTAAGAAAAATCCAATTCCGCAACCCGATGATTTAAGAGTGATCCACGACATACTTAAAGATTTTTTAAGCCAAGGTGCTAATAACGTTATTCTTGGTTGCACGGAATTATCGATGATCAAGACCAATATAACATGGCAGGGGGGGCTCATTGATCCTATAGAAATCCTCTCAAAAAAACTTATTCGTATGACTGGGGAATAATATAATGAAGATCATAAAATCAGTATTCTTCTTGATAGCAGCTGTAATTCTTCAGTCGTCTCATGCAGAATCAAGTTCTATTAATACGCTCGAACGGATTCAAAAAAAAGGATATCTTGAAGTTTCTATGACAAGTAAAGATCAACCGCCTTTCTTTATGACAAACGAAAAAGGTGAATTGATTGGAATTGACGTTGAAATTGCGAAGGGAATGGCAAAAAACCTTAAGGTTGATGTGAAGTTTAATCGTGAGGCTAAAAGTTTTGATGACGTCATCCAAATAGTTGCTCGAGGAGAAGCGGATGTGGGCATATCTAAATTAAGCTATACGCTCGAGCGTGCGCGTTTAGTTTTGTATTCTGACCCCTATATCAATCTTCGAAAAGCGCTTCTCCTTAATCGTGTGCAATATGCTAAAATCAAAAAGGAAAGGCCCGCACATAACTTAAGCGAACTCGGCAGTCAAAAAGATTTTGTGATTGGTGTTTTAGCAAAAAGTTCATATGTAAATTTTGCTCACACCTTATTTAAATCGGCATCAATTCATGAACTCAATTCTTGGAAAGACAATGTCTTGGCAGATATTATGAATGGAAGAGTTACCGCGGCTTTTCGGGATGAATTGGAAATTAAGAAATTTTTACTTTTAGAACCCAATGCAAATCTAAATGTGCAGGCGATTATCCTAAAGGATCAAAAAGATCCTATTCAAATGGTGATTCAAGCAGATGACCATCACTTTCAAGATTGGATTAACGGATATTTATCGATCTCTAAATTAGGATTGGATGTTGATACGATTCTTAGAAAATATAAAGATTATTTATCTTAGAAAATATAAATATTATTTAGCCTACTAAAAAAAAAATAAATGAGGTTGAGGCGTTATGAAAATTCTAAATCGAGAGTTTAGCCTAAAAACAAGGTCCCTAACATTTGAAATCATAGCAAGCTTTTTTATTCTTATTTTGATTATGTGCATATCCACAACATGGTATGCGTATCAAAATAACTCCAAAGCTTTGTTATCATTGTCTGAAGATCTTATTGCGGAAACAGGTCGTTCTTCCATTGAAATTACGCTTAATTATCTGAATACAGTCAAGAAAAGCGCTGAGATTAGCTCAGAATTAATTCAAAGCGATCAAGATGTTAGCCCTGATAATAAACTGCTTGTAGCGTACATGAAAACAACCCTCAATCTTAATCCATTTATGTCGTCAATTTATGTTGGTACGGAGACGGGGAAGTTCTTGCAAATTAGAAGCTTGCCTGAAAATGCTACATTTCGAGGAGATCCAACACAACTTCTGCCCGGTGGTAGCCAATTTGCGCTGCGTTATATTTCGGAAGGTCAAAATGGCGTGCGCGATGAGACCTGGTACTATTTAGATAAAGACGGCAAACTTTTGGATAAGGAAGTCATACCAAAGATCATGTTTGATCATAGAACGCGTGAATGGTATTCAAATGTCATTCAAAATCGAACAGCGATGTGGAGTGATGTCTACATATTTAACGTGAGTAAAAATCCCGGTATTACGGCTGCTAATCCCATCATTGTTGATGGAAAAATTATTGCAGTTATGGCTGTTGACATGGAAATTTCACAGATTTCCAAATTCTTGCATGATTCAAAGATAGGTAAAAATGGACAATCCTTTATCACCAATCCTAAGGGTGAAATCATTGTTGCTTCTCACCTGAAAGATACGGTTGTAGCACAGGGTGATAAAATACGGACCATGCTTGTCAATGATTTAAAAGATAAGCCGGTGCAAATGGCTTATACGCTGCATAATTCAACAAAGGAAAATAAATTTTTCTTTGAATATGGCGGTGTTGAGTACATCTCTTATTTTTATCCTATTTCACAAAATTTTAATAAGAATTGGGAAGTAGCATTTGTTGTGCCTGTTGACTTTTTCATTGGGGCTGCAAAAGATTCTAATATCCGAACCCTTTTAATGGCGTTTGCAATTTTATTGATCTCTGCTGTTGTTGTATTCCTTCAAGCACGCAGAATTGCACGCCCCATTGTCGACCTTGCGGGAGAAGCTATTCGGATTCGTAGTTTCCAATTAGATTCTAATTTGAATGTAAACTCTCCCATTCGTGAAATTCAATTGTTAAACGAATCAATGCTTTCTATGAAACAAAGTATGCGTACTTTTGCGAAATTCATACCCAAAGTTTTGGTGAGCAAGCTCATGAAGACAGGACAGGATTTAACAATTGGCGGTAAAAACAAAAGAGCAACGTTACTTTTTACAGATGTTGCGAATTTTACGACGCTGAGTGAAAATTATCCACCTGATAAGCTGGTGATTCATTTATCGGAGTATTTTGAGGAAATTACGCAAATTATCATGCAGCACAATGGGATTATTGACAAATACATTGGTGATGCTGTGATGGCGTTTTGGGGCGCGCCTACTTCAGATAAGCTTCAGGCGTTTCATGCCTGTAAAGCAGCACTAACTTTCAAGAAACGTTTGCATGACTTAAATAGAAAATGGCATTTCGAAGGTAAACCAGAGTTGCCAACGCGTATCGGCATCCATACAGGAGAAGTTATTGTTGGTAACGTTGGATCTTCTGATCGTATGAATTACACAGCGCTTGGGGATACCGTCAACCTTGCCTCAAGACTTGAAGGTGTAAACAAATTCTATGGTACAGAGGTCATTATCAGCCATGATTTGTATCATGAAGTGGAAGATAAAGTTTTAGTGCGACCCCTTGATATTGTTGCTGTTAAAGGTAGAAATAAGGGCGTGCAAATTTATGAATTGCTAGCACTTACAAAAGACGATCCGGCATTGCTTCCAACAGATCTACAAACAGAGCTTTCTGTGAGGTTTTCTAAGGCTTATTCCTTATATCTCTCACAACAGTGGGATCAAGCTATAGAACTTTTTTCTTCTATTGCCCAACAATTTGGCGCCGATCAGCCAACCAAAATGTATTTAGATCGTTGTAAAGAATTGAAAGAAAACCCTCCTGGAAAAGACTGGGATGGTACTATTCATTTGCATTCAAAATAAAATAAGAGGTTTTTTGTGGAAGAGTTAGCAAAAAGTAAAATAAGACGCTTAATAAAAAGCCCATATATGATTTTTATAGGTCTTGCTATTGGTTTTTATATTGGAATTTTTCATAAGAGTACTGGAAAGGTACTAGAACCATTTGGGCAGATTTATCTTGCTGCTTTGCAAATGTCAATTATCCCTCTGGTGTTTGTATCGGTCTCAACAAGTATAGCCAATCTTTTAAGTGCGCATCAGGCCCCAGCCTTTCTAAAACATATGATGAAGGTTTTTATCCCACTGCTTATATTATCAAGCTTTATTGGGATGATCTTTGCGATGGTTATGAAACCAGGTTAGAACATCGCT
>JBQCDM010000271.1:0-5129 GCA_051961235.1 Nucleicultricaceae bacterium (SeqCode) | reverse complement strand
TTTTCTGCCAGGCATACTCATGATGGCGCTCTCTCTCATCTCTTTTGAAGCTGGCCGCATGTTGCTGAATGACCAAACGCCAACAGAACGCGGATCACTTGTTGCAAGAGGACTAACAAATGTATCGGTGATCTTTTTGATCGCATTCATGATTTTATATGTAACGCTTTATATTCAATCAGAAGCAAGCTTAGGATACGGCGTTTCCCTCAGATTTTTAATCAGCTTGGCGGCTATCCTGATTTCTCTTTATACGTTTTTGAGCGCCAAAAAAGTCGTATTCCACGCACCCTCCATAACAACGCTTTGGGATCAAAAATATGAAAAATGGTTAGCGTCAATAACTGCCGACTTTGCGCTTTATCTTTCTGTCATACTGGTTGCACTTGAACTATCAACAGCATGGCATCCTTTTGCCTATGCTCTTTTTGGTGTGCTGCTAAGCTTTAACGGATTCAATACAAAATGGCCAGAACGGTTTGTTTATTATCGAATAGCCCTTCTGATTGCGTCAGCAATCTATATCGCAGGCGTTGTCAGCACTTGGAACACACCACTTGAATTATGGTATTATGACACACGCCTTACAGGTATCTTGAGCATTTGTGCCGCAACAACCTTAGCCTATCGACTCACCATTGATCTTTCAGCGTATAAGGCCGCATCTTTTAATCGGGTGATGCAACTCATTCAAAAGGATCCAACGCTCTTTTCATTCCTTATTCCCTTTATTAGCTTTGCGTTCTTCTTATATTGGCGTTTTGATCATGCCATTTTAACAGCATTTTGGGTTGGGGAAATTTTTGCACTCGTTTCTCTTGGGTTGCTTTTAAAGCACAAACGATTGGTGCAACTTTCCCTTGCCCTTCTTCTGTTCTGTGTTGCACGCCTTGTGATCTATGACCTATCGCAAACAGATCTTTTAGCACGTACTATTGTGTTTGCGGCTGTTGGCGCATTAATGACGGGCATTCACATACTCTATAAAAAGTTTTCACCAAGACTTAAATAAGGTTTAAATAATGAAGCGCATTCTTTTTCTTCTCTTGCTCCTTGGATCGCTCATTGGTCTTGGCGTGTATGTCATCGATCAGAAAAAAAATAACGCTACAAAACCAAGCCTTGAGGGTCTTTTTACTTTATTTGGTAAATCGACCAAAGCAGTCGATCGCTCCATAACCAAAGCGCTGCATGTTACCAATGAGGATGAAGCAGAATATGGAGCAATGATTGCTCAACACTATCAATTCAGTACAAACACCTTTGTTAAAGAGCGCGTTTATCTCCAAAAACTTGTGGATGAAATGACAAAGCAAGCCAACCCAAAAGATCTGACCTGGAAGGTTTTTGTACTTGATGGTCCCCCTAATGCTTACGCTTTGCCTGGCGGTGTTATTGTTGTGTTCAAAGGTCTTTTGGATCTGGTTCAAGATGAAGCTGAACTCATGAGTATACTTGCTCATGAGAAAGGCCACGTGGATTTAGGACATTGTATGGATGGCTTTCGTCTGACGATTAAAGCCAAAAACATACCCTTACCTGATTTGCTCAATCTTATAACACAAGGCTTATGGCACTTGAGTTTTAGTAAGTACCAAGAAAAAGAAGCCGATGACTATGCTTTCAATATGCTACGCGCCCTTCATTACGATCTTTTTGCCCTATCACGTGCCTTTCAGCATCTCAAAAAATGGTCTATATCGCATGGGGCATCTAAAAAGGATCCAAGAGGAATAGGCGCTTATTTTACCACCCATCCCGCCCTAGATGTGCGCATCGAAAATGCTTATGAAAAAGCTAAACGTTTTAGTTCACCTTCTTTGGAACACACAGGATACATTGGACGCGCTAATTTACAAAACCGCGTTACACGCGATGAGCACCGTTATGAAGGCGAAGAAGGAGACGCTCAAGCTGGGAAGTAAGTTTTTTAAATATAAGGGTGTTTTTTTATAGGTAATGTCTTCTATCCGTTATTTAATTTGCCCTGTTTTGCGCGCATGCGTGAGGTAGAGAGCAACCACACAAGATAACAGGCGAGTGCGCACAGAATCCGCTCGACTTGTTAGAATGACAGGAACACGTGCACCAAGCACAATGCCAGCAGCTTCCGCATGGCCTAAAAATGTTAGCTGTTTTGCAAGGGCATTGCCAGATTCAATGTTGGGAACCACTATAATATCAGCATCTCCTGCAACTTCTGAGACGATCCCCTTATCTTCTGCCGCTTGTTTGCTAATAGCATTATCAAAGGCAAGCGGACCATCTAAAATGGCATCTCCAATTTGCCCACGTTCTGCCATTTTACAAAGACACGCTGCATCAAGTGTGGAAGGCATACGATCCGTTACAGTCTCCACGGCAGAAAGTAGTGCAACCTTGGGCTTTACATTATGGTTGAACAAACTACGCCACAACCCAATGGCATTACGACAGATATCAGCTTTTTCATCAAGTGTTGGAGCAATATTGATGGCTGCATCTGTAATAATCAATGGTTTGTGATAAATGGGGGCATCAATGACATAAGCATGGCTAATACGTCTTTCTGTCCGTAAGCCCGACTCTTTATGAACAATAGCCTCAAGCAACTCATCCGTATGAAGGGATCCTTTCATAATAGCATCCACCTCTCCAGCCACGGCCATTTCAACGGCCTTTTTAGCTGCAGCATGGCTGTGCTCAACATCAACCATCTGCCATTTGGAGAGATCCGTTCCATTTTCTGTTGCTGCCTGAATAATGCGAGACGCTGGCCCCACTAAAATTGGAATGATCAACCTCTGTTCACTGGCCTCAATAACGGCTTGAATGGCTGATTGTGTCACTGGGTGTACCACCGCAACGCGTATCGTTCCCAGCTTTTTGGCCCCATTAATAACCCTATCATAATGTTCGGATGAATAAAGCTGCACCGCAGGCAATGATGGACGTTCTACGCTCACTTTTCGTATTGGCGCCAAAACAGTCGCTGTTCCCTCAACGACTGTCTCCCCCATCTGATTAAGGCATATACAGTCAAAAACAACGATAGGCTTCTGGGGATGTTTGCTTTTAACACTGATACGCACAGTGATGGTATCCCCAACACGAACAGGTTTTCTAAAGCGCATATCTTGCTCTAAGTAAACCGTTCCTGGGCCTGGTAATACCGTTCCAAGTACTGTAGAAATCAAAGCACCAGACCACATGCCATGTCCGATCACCCCATGAAAAAAACTCTTTTCAGCAAACTCCTTATTAAGATGCGCGGGATTAACATCGCCTGAAACTAAAGCAAATAAAGAGATGTCCTCTTCTGTTAGTTTACGTGTAAGACATGCCGATTGGCCAATCACCAGCTCGTCAAACGTAATATTTTCGAGCACACTACTCAGTTCAGACATTCTATTCTCCCCTATAACCAACCACGCTTCAAAGATGAGACGGGCAGGCGTGTTTTTCTTTATTCTTCAGTATTTTTCTTTATTCTTCAGTATTTTTATTCTCTAAAATTTCCTCTTCACTGCCACCACCTAAGGCTTTGTAGAGGTCTACGCTCGATATGACCTGCGCTTTCTCAATTTCAATTTTATTCAACAAAGCTTGATAGAGGGACCGTTCGGCATCCAGTACATCCAAATACGTTGAAAATCCTGCCTTAAAACGTTGATTGGCAAGATCAAGCATGCGCTTTAAGGTGGCTATTTGTTTTTCTTGCACACTGAACCGCTCTTTATTTTTTTTATATCCAGTAATCGCATCCATAATCTCACGAAAAGCCACACGAACCGCCTGTTCGTAAGCGATATAAGCTTGTTTTTGTTGAGCTTCACTTGCTTCAACTTTAGATCGCACACGACCAAAATCAAAAATGGGTCCCGTCAAGGAGCCCGCAATCATAGTGGCGGGAGCACTATCAAAGACTTTCCCTCCACTGTCAGAATGAAAAGAAAGCAATCCAGACAAAGACAACCGTGGAAGATAAGCCGCCCGCGCAACACTAATTTGTGCATGACTTTGTGCCAACTGGTGTTCAGCACGAACAATATCTGGCCTACCACAGACAACCTGCTCTGGCGATAGGTTAGGAAGAGGCAGCATAGGGGGAAAAGTTGATTCATTGTACGTTTGACTTGAGGTATTAAAAATATCTGCAGGCGTCGCCCCTCTCAGTACAAAAAGTGCATTCAGATACAACTGCTTTTTTTCTTCAAGAGTCGGCAACTCAAGCATTGCAGCCTCTAGAGAAGATCTAGATTGCCTTAAGGTCAGTTCATCTATGGTTCCCTTACTAAATAGATTTTCATACAATGCAAAAGCACGCTCACGATTCAAAATGATGTGTTTCGTCCAGGCAATTTGAGCATTAAGTGCCGCAATTGAAAAATAATGGCGAGCAGCCTCTGCAATGATAGCAAGCCTTACGGCACGAACATTTGCTTTTTCAACAAACAACTGCTCGCGTGCTGCCTCGGTTGCTTTTGCGAGCCTTCCCCACAAATCGATCTCGTAAGATAAGGTAGGTGCAACAATATAGTGCGTAAGTGCATTATTGCCAACCATAGGAAGTGATAATTTATTCGCCTTTGCCGCAATAACATTCCCATTCAAGCTTGGGTATTGTTCAGCGTCCGTGCCACCTAACAAGGCACGTGCTTCAGCCACGCGCGCGACTGCAAGATCTAAATCAGCATTATGTTGTAAAACACGCTCAATAAGCTCATTAAGCTTTGGGGCATTATAGTGTTTCCACCAGCTAACAAGAGAGACCTTAGTCTCATTTGTTAATGCCCAGCTTTTAGGAAGTTCTGTCTTGGGTCTTGTGTACTCAGATTCAAAAGAGCACGCGGTAAGCGATAAAACTGAGATTACAACGCATGCGCGGATGCTGGCCACAATCGCTTTATGATTCGTTAAAACCCTTGCATAAAAATGATCTTGCTTGCACACTGTCTTCATGGGTCTCTTGACATTTACTTAAGATAGATTCAAGAATATAGATAAAAAAATAACAGGGGATTATTAAAAACACAACTTATTACATGATAAAAAAACCATTAAAGCAAGAGAGTTATAGAAGACTTTTTATATTTGAATTTGTGTATATAGTTCATAAAATCATAGCACATGTTACTTCAATTTATTTA
>JBQCDM010000270.1:0-6288 GCA_051961235.1 Nucleicultricaceae bacterium (SeqCode) | reverse complement strand
CAAGATCATGAACAGCATCCATATCCACAAGATTGACTTTATTATCCGCTATAGCATAACAACGAAGCATGGTTCCCTCTTCTCCATTATCCCAAACTAACATTATGATGACAGGATTAAAGCTTTAATCAAGGAGATTCATCTATCTAGAAATAAAACGATTAAAACATTCCTTTATCACTTTTATTTAAGTAAATTACGAATTTTAAAGCTATATTATTTTATCAATCATCATAATACTTGAAATAATTATTTTATTTCATCTCTTTAGTGAGCAAATGATGCAATTTATTGGCTCCAGAGACCATGCCTGTCATGATAAAATCTGCAACGTATTTGAATCCGGCCTTTTGATAAACGTGGAATGCGCGTGGATTATCAGCTGCCGGATCAATCATGAAAAGTCGCACATTGGGATCCACTTGTTCTTTGAAATAATGCATAAAAGCTTCGAGAGTCTTTGCGCCCAACCCCTTCCCAAAATAGGCACGCGCACCAATCATAAAATCGAGACCATACGTATGGCCTTCGCTTGCCAGAACAGAAAGTTTCAAAACACCAATATCCGCATCCCCTGTTTCTTGAATCGACATAATTAAACCAAAGGGTTGATGTTCAAAATAGGTAATCCAGTATACATATTGACCATCTGCATAAGTGCTTAGGGTTTTTCGCCCTCCTGCAAAGCAACGTATATCGTTTTTATGAGCTTCAGTATTATCCCAGAATTCTTTTACAAAATCTTCTTCTAGCCACTCAAAAACAATCTTTAGGTGTTTTTGCTGCAATGGTTCAAAATGAAAATTCATCACGTTTGTTTGCCTTCCTCATCTTCAACGGTTACAAACCATTCAACATTTTTCCAAGCCCCAGGATTCTGTTTTTTAGCGATGAGACGCTCTTGCCAATGACCTGTGTGGATTTCAAGCTTATGCTGATCGGGATCCAGAAAGTAAAGGGATTTACCGGGTGACGTATTTTCTTTGAAAAGGGTGGCCCCTGAAGAAATAATTCTATTTTTCATCTCTTCAAACATATCAGGCATAACACTAAAAGCAATGTGGGTATTACAAGGCGACGGACAACGCCTATTTTCTCTATCCAAATCGAGAGACAACCAAAGACAACCACTCTCTTCTGGATTTCCAGCGAGAAGATAAGCGCTTCCCTCTGATTTAACGAGCGGTTTAAAACCCAGAACATCTCTATAAAATGCAAAGGATACATCTATATTTTTAACAGCAATATTAATATGGTTAATACCAGAGATCATGCTTTCCTCGTACCACGCTAGCTCTCCAATATGCAGGTTTTCTATTCATTTACTTTATGAACTCCACACGTTAAGTTCTGCTATTAATTTTGTAGGCTTCGAGTAGAATAAAGATAATTATAACAGTATGCAAAATGAATATGCCTTTTAAATCCACCTGGGAAAAAACTCAATCATACGCATCGCTTACACAAGATCAGATCGAACGCGCTTTTAAAATTGCAGTACCTAGATCCACATTAGAGCACGCTTTCATCATTGAGGGGGGATGCGCTAATCTCAATGTAAAAGTGATCCCGTCAGGTGATGCGCCGCCTCAATTGCTGCGTTTTTATATGAGAGATGCCTCTTCAGCTTACCGTGAGAAAGCGGTTGGGGATCGTCTTAGCGGTACCCTCTGCGTTCCTAAAACTCATCATATTGGCATTATTGATGGTATCACCTTTGCGTTCATGGATTTTGTTGAAGGTATACCTTTGCGCGATCTTTTGTTAGGTGATGATACTTATGATTTATCGAAGGTAATGTTTGATATCGGACGGCTTCTTATCCCCTTGACGCATGTTCAGTTTGATGCGAGTGGCTTTGTCGATCATAACCTTAAGATCCAGAGTGTCTTGCCACCCGACTTTCCTGAAATTCTTTTAAACCAATGCCTACAAGCCAAATCAGTTGAAATGCTGTTTGAAGCGCCCACCATTCAAAAAATCAAAAATTTTGCAAAGTATTTTAGTGACGGCTCTCTTGAAGCGCCACCCTATCATCTCGTCCATGGTGATTTCAATCCAGCTAATATTCTGATGATAAAACAGGGGCAAAACTGGATACCCTCTGCTTTACTAGATTTTGAATTCGCTTATGCTGGGTCCATATTGGGGGATATTGCATCCATGCTGCGAGAGGCTCATTTGATGCCAGAAGAGTTTAGCAAAGGATTTTTGGAGGGCATTCAAAGCGGCAACATCCTACTCCTGCCCAACTGGAGGCGATCCGCACACTTGCTTAACATTCTAGCACTGATAGAAATGGCAAGTCGATGTGATTTAGAAAAGATGCCCCATCAAGCCCAAGATATTTTTGATCTTGTTATCCATCATTTAAATGCGCTTGAATCTTATGTCTAATATTGAAACCATCAACGTTGTTCCATACAATCCACTTTGGCCTTCCATTTTTCAAGAAGAAGCTCAACGCATTCAATTAGCCCTTGGGCCTAATTGCATCCAAATCCACCATATTGGATCGACCGCGGTTAAAGGACTTCATGCAAAACCTATTATCGATATGATTCCTGTGGTTAAAAATATTCTGGATGTTGATGCGAGAGAAGCACAAATGACGGCCTTAGGCTATAGTGCAAAAGGTGAGCATGACATACTTTTTCGCAGATTTTTTACGAAACCAGGATTTAATGTTCATGTCTTTGAGCAAAACTCAACAGAAATAGATCGGCATCTCAAATTTCGTAACTGGATACGCGAGAACCCGGATGATAGAAAACGCTACGAAGTGCTAAAGCTCAAACTGGCACAATTATTTTCCCATGATCGTCTTCACTATACATTGGGAAAAGAACACTTTATTGCAGACATCCAGGTGAAATCCGGCTGGCATGGTACGCGTGTCGTCCTTGCTCTTACACCACATGAATGGCAAGCTTATCATCAAATTCGCACACCCAATGCTGAGAATCTCGAACACCTATCCAATGACGGTCCGCATTTGCATTTCGTGCTTTATCACGGCATTCACATCGTAGGCGCTGCGCACATAGAACTTTTACCCAACAATACAGCACAGTTGCATTTTCTAGGAGGATCTCAAGACGATCACCAAAAAAGATTTTCCAAAATGCTATTCCAGATCCTCCAACATTGGCTTCAGCAACGTCACATCAGCATTCTTAAATCCAGCTTTCCAGTGGATAGATCCGCCCCCTACAAAACTTCAGACTAAGCGCTTTGCAGGGGATTAGGATCAAGATTCTTAAACTCGAGATTTTAACGATATAGAGAAAATCGCTTGGTCATAGGGCTGACCACATCCGAGGGCCCAAACAAAACGGCGCCATAGTAGACGAGATCATCTTCTTTGCATTTTTGTGTATTATCAAGCTGCTCCAAATATGTTCCACCTGTCATGGTATGAATAAAAACACCATGCTGTATGTTATTGTCGCGCGCATTTTGCACGACCTTGCGTATTTCATTGGACTTGCCACGCAGTACAATGAAAGGCATCTTCGAAATATTGGGATATATGTTTTTGTCATAATCAACATAATCATCCAATTTTAGCAATTCACGATCCAAAGCGCTTCCAAGACCAAGTGACATATGTGCAATCGCATTCATGGCAACTCCAACGTCAATATCCTTATTGATGAGTGCCACAAGTTTATGATCAAAATTCATTTTTTCCTCTTAAATAATTGAAACCGTTTTTCCTGCTGAAAGAACTGTTAAATCATGATACGTGATTTTAAAAACAGCGTGAGGCGTCCCAGCTGCAGCCCAGAGACACTCAAATGCTTTCAAATCCTCATCAATGAAAATAAATTTTATGTCTTGTTTATGTCCTATGGGTGGAATTCCACCAATCGTAAATCCCGTCACATCTTTTGTAAAAGCAGCATCTGCTTTTGTAATGGCCTCTCCCACATAAGACTCGATTACTTTTTCATTCACACGGTTTGGACCGGATGCCAAAACTAAAATAGGTTCTGACGTTTTTGCTGTTTTAAAAATCAGTGATTTTACAATTTGAGCCACATCACATCCGATCGACGCTGCTGCATCGATCGCTGTTTTAGTGCTGGAAGAAAGCTCTAGAACCGTGCAACTGAGGCCTTTTTGGTTCAAAAAATCTTGGACATTTTGTGCACTTTTCGAACTAAATTGATTCACATAAACCTCCTATAGCAACTTGATATAATGAAATTGAGGATTTTGAAATCCTCTATAAAAAAAAATAGGCAATAAGGAAAAATGTATGCTCCGCCTTAGCGGAGGAGAAGACGGTTCAGCGCCTAAAGAAAAAATGAGATATTAACTTTTAAATACATCGTCATCATCAAATTTTATTTGTTTAATAAAATAAAAATTTTTATCAAACCTGTCAATAATAATTTAATGATGATATTGGCTAAAAGGTTTTAAATTGCTCTGTTTTTTTGAAAATGATACAAATATATCAAAATAAAAAACAGGGATTATGATGGATCTTATACTATTCATATGTGGCATAATATTTTTAGTTCTTATATTACAAATGAGAGATAAAAATAATGCACTTCTTGCCAGAATTAAACGACTTGAATCTCTCCTCCTTACTAAGAAAGTCTTAACCTCTTCTGACTTTGAAACACATAAACCAACACCAGAAAGCCCACCATCAAAAGCAAGTGCACCGAGTGCCCCCTTAAGCACTACGCCTCAAAACAACGTTGAGGCTCAACAAAAAGTTAATACAAAGCCTCATCAACAATTAAAACCCACTATCACATCCAAAAGCCCCAGCAAGTGGGTTCTATGGCTTCAAGACAACTGGACCGGCGCTCTTGGTATTAGCATCCTCGTCTTAAGTGTTGTTTTTGGATGTTTGTATCTTGGTCTTTCATCTTCACCTTTCACACGTTTCTTAATGGTTTTGAGCTTTGCTGCCTTCTCTCTTGTGGGAAGCTATGTTTTACGGCGCAAAAAACAGTGGCAAGATTTTGCTCTCTGGCTTCAAGGTGCTGGAGGCAGCTTAATTCTTGTGGCCTTTCTTGGGTCATCTTATTTTGAAGCACTGCAATTTTATCATGATCCTGCCTTTGGATTTATCATGTTAGGGATTGGTTTATTTTCAAACATTCTGTTAGCCTACCTTACGCCTAAACAAACAAGCTCCGTTTTCCATGTTTCGTTGAGTTTGCTTGCGCTTAATTTTGCGCCATCTGTGTTGCCCGTTCTTTATGCAGCAACAATTGTTGCATTCACAGGGCTAATTCTCTCCTATCGCAAAAAATGGGATTGGAATATTTTAGGATGCACCCTCGCCTTTGCCGTCTTTTTTTTAAATTGGTGGTATAATCAGCCCGTTCTTGAAGATGTCAGAATACACAGCATCTTTGCTGCATGCTTCATAGGCCTTGCTGGGATTTTTGTGCCTTATGGAAAAGTCTATAGAAATGCGCCCCATTCAGCCTTAACTTTAAGTGCCCACCTCATTCCTTGGATTACACTTGGCATCAACATCACGCTCTTTTCGGTGGGTGCTCCTTGGGCTTCAGCGGTTGTGGGGAGCGCTTCCATTTTGTGCTTTCTTCTTGCACAAATGGCGCGTAAAAACAACCTGCCCTGGCTTTATACGTGTGATACCCTTATTGCACAAACGCTTGCATTGCTTGCCATAGGACTACTGCATCGTCTCATCCCGAGTCTTGAGGTAATCCTTTGGATTGGCGTGATTGAAGTGCTTCTTTTTACAATGATGACGAACATCATCCAACAACGCACGCTTACAGTCATAGGCAAGGTTGTGCTTGGTTTACTTGTTTTTGTTCATGTCTCGAATGTATTAACAGATTTTTCCAATCAACACGCAATAGCAGAAATGCTGTGGCTCAGAATTTTAGTGCTTGCAGCGCTCTTCTATTTAGCGCGATTTTATCAAAACACGCAAACACAAGCGAACACTACCAGTCAATCATTTGGTATGATGTTAGACGGATGTTTTTTCATCTACGCAACAATCATTATTGTATTTCTCACGAAATTATCAATTTCTCCTTTCATCTACATCGCACTTGGAATAGCGCTTGAGCGGATCCTACGTAATACTCAGCTGATCACCCAAAAATATCACCGAACGGCTCTCTATGTTCTGGTGTTAGAAATGCTTGGTGTGTGCTGGTATCAAATTGCCAATCCTGATCACACCATGGCACACAGCGCTATCTATACTGTAACGTCACTCATATTCTTGTTAAGCCTTTATCCAGGACGCGCCTTGGAAGGTTTTCCAACTCCTAA
>JBQCDM010000269.1:0-5518 GCA_051961235.1 Nucleicultricaceae bacterium (SeqCode) | reverse complement strand
ATAAAGATGCGGATTTTTCGGTAATTTTAAAGCCGTTTGGATCACGCTTGCAAGGTTATGCGTTGGGCCTTCTTCCGTCAGATAACAGTCTGCGGTAAAGAGTGATTTATTTCCCCGACGAATGGTGATGGGATATGTTGTTGCTTTTTCTCTGGATCCAACACTTCTTTGTTCTGCAGAAGGTTGATCAAAATCAATCTTATAAGAATATCCAGTCTCACCTTTTTTGAGATTGTCGATGGCTTCTTGAATGATGGGATTGGTGTTGCCATCATTCAATTGAAGGAGCACTTTGACGTATTGATGCTTTTCGGGCACGAAAAACATGCTTTGTTGGAGGGCTGCTAGAAGCATACGTGCTTCTGGTGCTTGTCCTTCCACAATGCTTCTTGGAGATAACGGTGCAGATGGGGGTGTATCGTCTGTGGATGCCATTATATCAGGACCAAAACGAACGCTGAGCGCTGTGTTTCTTTTCCCAGTTTGAGATAAGCTTGAGGACTTTGCTGTTCTTGAGATTTTTAATGACGATGGTACAGCAGATGGTGTTGCTGCAGACGATGTTTCTATTTCTGGAAGATGAGCGGCTTCTGTGCTGCTGTTATCTATGCTGCCTTTGCGGATCGCTTTTTTGCTGGAGTCATTGGTGCTCAAAGAACGCTTCACGGATCGCTTGCGTCCAGATGTCTCTGGTGCTGCAGATGAGGAGGGTTCTGCCTTTGATGGTGTAGATGATTGTGCTTTTTGTGCTAAAGCATCTGTGCTTCCGGCGGAGGCTTTTCTTCTGCGTGCTTTTGGAGATGGCGATGAGATCGAGGTTGATGTGTGCACCATAGCGTCGTCGTCAGAAAGGGCTCCTGCACCTACATCTATAGCATCTGTTTTCACTGTGGTTTGAGCGCGGCGATGCGTTGCACTTTTAGAAAGTTTATTGGGCGTGGAATTAGAGCGATGACGTCCAACGCTATCCCCAAGGGTTGTTTCTGCTAATTGACCTGCAAGCGTACTCACATCTGTATCTGCCATAGCATTCGATGAAGAGGAGATGGCAATCGGCGCTGACGATTGAGTATTTGCTTGAGGTTCTTGAAAACGTACGCGCCCAGGTAAAGCTACTTTATTGGATGAATCGGCTGTTGGAGTGATGGAAGCAGGGATAGAGGAGGTTCTTTTTACATATCCAGAGGCTGTAAACCCAGAAGATTGTTTAAGAGTACGAAACTTACCCAATGCTGCGGCGCGTTCTGTGTCAGAAAGTGTTCGAGGAACGGGTTTTTTTTCAGTATCATCCTCATGTTGATCGGCAGAGGCGAAGATGATGGTGGGTTGTAATAGAAGTGCAGTGGTTAAAACAAAAAAAGAGTGAAGAACGCGATGCTTCATGAGGAGCTTCCTATCAGTAATAAAATTTTTGTCTTTGTTTTTATAGGATTTATAGTAAAAAAAATCAATATTATTTTCATATAGGCATAATTATTGTAAATACTGGAAAGATCTCAATAAGGGCGACCCTCTCCTAAAGAATAAGGCTTAGAATTACAGTGATTTTTGCTTCTGTATGCCTGGTTGTTGACCAGGTGTGAGCCCTCTTTGAAAAGAAGGCTCACTTTTAGGTGTTTTTACGTCTGCATCAGAACGTAAAGAGATCCTTTATTTACCTAAAATAGATGCTGCGAGTGTGTAGTGATTTTTATCATAGTTTTTTTGGGTTGTATCAGCAGAAACAATTTTAGCAGCAAGAGTTCGATCTTCTTGATGCCAAGATCCAAGAAGTTTCTTGATTGCTTCTTTGTGATATTTATGCGTTGGGTTGAGCGCTAACTCTCGTGCAGCAAAGGCTCGGTCATCTGCATCTGGTAGCCCTTTTAGTTTCCATAAAGTCTCAAGCGCTGAATCACGCTTTGGATGTAATTTATCTCGTGCCACAACTTTTGCTGCGATTCTCTTGTGCGTTGAATCTAAAGAAGCAAACAAAGTATCGATGGCTTCCTTGTAGTGGGGATGTTGAACATCTTTAACAATTTCTACAGCTGCTACATTCTTATGTGGTTCAATATTCCACAACCACTCAAGAACATGTTGACGTTCTGAATGGTTAGCGCGATCCACAACAGCAAGGGCTGCAATCGTTTTTGTTGTTTCCTCTGATGATTGCCATAATAAATAGAAGGCTTCAGAGGTGTTTACATGTGTGCTGTCACCTATTGTCTTTTTCAAGATAGCGGTGGCTAAGGCTTTGTCCGTTTTTTCTTCAGAAGCGTACAACTTTTTAACGGAATTCCAATATTCTTTGTGGGCATGAGCGCTTGAGACAATAATGCGTGCAGCGCTCAGTGCATGTTCATTCGATGCTAGAAGAAAATCAATCGCCTCAGTTTGATGTGGATGTGTCTTATTTTTTGCAATGTCCTCAACCGATTGCGTCACAAAATCACGCTCGTCAATAACGCCCCAAAGGAGACTCACTGCGTCCCAGTGATGGGGATGGTTTGGGGTTTTTGCAATGCCTTTAATGGAAACCATAACCTTTGGGCGATACTCCGATACGGCATACAATTTATCGATCGCCATCCATTGACTGGCTGACTTTGCATCATTTGCAACATCAAATAATTTTGTATACCCAAGTTCTTGGTTGTCACCTGATGTATGATCTATAAGCCACACAATAGCTTTAACGTGACCTGGATGAGTTGGCTGTATTGCGAGGTCTTGAGACACAAGGATTATATCTTGTGGATCTGTAGAACTTGCAAGGAGAACGAGTGCTGCATCTCTTTTTGGGTGTTCAGGTGTGCTTGCAATTTTTTGAATAAAAGGGCGCGCGAATTCTTGATCTCCTGTTGTTGGAGACCATGACGTATAGCCTGTTGACCACGTGTCGGGAGATTTCCAAAAGAGATCTAGAATCAGGTATTGCGCTATATGTCCTGAGTTTTGTGCAATGGTTTGCATCGGCGCTCTTGCAAATATTCTGTCACCACCTTTTTGATTATAGCAGCATCGCCAAAGTGTAGGCGCCCCTTCTGGTGAATTCCATAAATCTATTAAAATAGAGACTTGATTGGGGTCGTTTGTGTCAAGGCCAATACCTTGCATAATTTTTCGGGCATAATTTTGATTCTTTAAGTCAGTGGATTGGAAGAGTGTTTTGAGGGCATCCACTTGCTTTGGCCCTTTTTTGAAGGCTACTACTTTTAAATTGGGCACATTATCAAGAGATAAGTTTTCTAGAGTATCTGTTAAATCATCGACAGTAGCTTCTATACTGGATTGGTGCGGGGGTTTGGCTCCGCCTTTCTGTTGCTCTGGCAGGAGATCTGTTGCGGATGCTTCAGTTGGTGACATCAACAATAAAACACTGCACAAAGAGAGTATCATTGTGTTTTTCATCAGTTTAATTCCTATGTTTATGTAGAGGATTACTAAAAGCAATCCCACATCCAGTTAAGCGAAATTTTTTTTTGAATCAATATGCTATTTGAGATCCCCAACCATCTATTTTGTAGAGGAAAGAGCGTGACGGATTTTTTAGGAACAGCGCTATGAATGATCCTGCTGATCAGTCTTCTGTGGCACGATTTTTTGAGAACGTGATTATTTGTAATGGAGAGACGTTAAAAGCGATGCGGTGCTGTTTTGAGATGTTGTTCTCCCCATGCATTCATAGCCGTTAAGACGGGCTCTAGGGTCTTGCCGAGAGGAGTGAGCGTATACTCAACACGCGGGGGTATTTCTTTGAAATCATGGCGTTGGATCAAACCGTCTGCTTCCATTTCTTTCAGCGTTTTGGATAAGGTGCGATGTGTAATGCTGCCAAGGTCGCGCTGGAGTTGATTAAAACGTCGCGCGCCTTGAAGCAACCAATAGATAATCATCATCTTCCAACGACCCGCTATGATTTCAAGGGTGATTTCAGCAGGACAATCAATTGTTTTTTTCATAAGGGCAGTATCCTAAAAGACCGTACTTGTAAATATATCGTATTAATCTTACACTATATATTAAAGAGAAGAAAAACAAAACGACACGATATTAAGCATCAATAGAGTTCACACAAACACATTAAAGACTACAGAGCGACCCGTATATTTTATCTGCGGTCTTTGGAGGATAAAATGATGAAAAAGATTATAAAAATTAGACATGCGCATTCAAACCATTGGGTAGGGGATGGATTTCCCGTGCGTTCTCTTTTCAGTTATCGTCCGGATGCAAAGGAAGTAAGTCCTTTTCTTTTGTTCGACTACGCGGGACCTCATTTTTTTGAACCCAACACAGAAGAAAGTCCGCGTGGGGTTGGACAACACCCACACCGTGGTTTTGAAACAGTCACGATTGTCTATGATGGTGAAGTAAGTCATCGTGATTCCACAGGTGGCGGTGGTACGATTGGTCCGGGGGATGTGCAATGGATGACCGCAGGTGGTGGTATTATTCATGAAGAATTCCATTCGCTAGGTTTCTCAAAATCAGGTGGGCCATTTCGCGTGGTACAACTATGGGTGAATTTGCCTCAAAAAGACAAAATGACGCCAGCAAAGTATCAGGCCATTGCCAAAAAAGACATTCCTTCTGTGGATTTAAAAGGGGGGCGTGCACGCGTTATTGCAGGCGAACTGGAGGGTATTAAAGGGCCCGCCACCACCTATACACCCGTCAATTTGTGGGATCTTCAATTGCAGACTGACGCAGAAGTAGTGCTTGCCATACCAGAGGATCACAACGTCATGGTTGCGGTGCTCTCGGGGCATGTGACCATCGATGCACAAGGTGTGGGCGAAGCGGAGGTGGCGCTCTTGAGTAGAGAAGAAAAAGAAGTCACAATAAAAGCAGATGGCGCGTCTTTGGTCCTTGTTTTGACAGGATTGCCGATTGATGAACCTGTCGAGGGTTATGGTCCTTTCGTCATGAATAGTGAGGCGGAGATTCGCAAAGCAATTGATGATTATAATAATGGCCATTTCACAACGACAGGGTGAGGAGCGAAGGCGGTAAGACGACTTAGGTCTTGATACATTTCAGGCACGAGAAGGGGGCGTTGCGTTGTTCTCTTTTCGTCCTGTTTTTTATCGAATAGAAGAAGGGAGTGATGCGTTGAAGAAAAATCGAATCGAGGCTTTTAGTGATGGAGTGATTGCCATCATTATTACAATCATGGTGCTTGAGCTTAAAGTTCCCCACAGCGCTGCATGGCAGGATCTTATACAGATTGCCCCCATTTTTGGGAGCTATGTTTTGAGTTTCATATATATTGCGATTTATTGGAATAACCATCACCATCTTTTTCATGCGGCGGAACGTGTGAATGGGCGGATCCTTTGGGCGAATATGCATTGGTTGTTTTGGCTCTCACTTATGCCGTTTGCCAGTGGTTGGATGGGCGAGAATCATTTTACCGCGCTTTCGGTTGCATTTTATGGTTTTATTTTGCTTGCAACAGCGCTTGCGTACGTGTTGTTGACGCACATGCTGGTCACACATCACGGGGTGGTATCAAGTCTCGGGCAGTCGATTG
>JBQCDM010000268.1:0-6136 GCA_051961235.1 Nucleicultricaceae bacterium (SeqCode) | reverse complement strand
AGACATTTGCATCTCCTTTGCCCAGTGTTCGATCACATCTTTAAGGCCCCATTGCCAACCTTGTATGAGAGCTCTGCAGCGAAAGCATACATCGCGATACGTATTGATGCCAAGAGCGACGCCACCAATTTCAATCGCGCGTGTCCCGCCCTCTGTGAGTTGATATAAATAATGCGGCAATTGATGTTGCAGATCTAAAAGAGCAATCGATTCAGAATCAGTCGCATTGATTTTCCATGGGCCTTTTACAACGCTCTCTTTAAGCTTTTCATTAAGTACATTGCGCGTATACCACAGCTGCTCTTTTCTTGGATAGAGCGAGCGGAAGTGCATTTTCTCTGATGGGTTTAGAATGTCGTTATAGGCATTGATCACGCAGTGGGTGTTTTTGACGTCAAGCGTATGGGGTTGAAAGAAACTTATGCCTGAATGATAGATCTTTGGAGAACTAAATTCCCTGAGGTTGTAGGATGAAGCATCATTATCCCGCACATGAAAGTGGATGCGATATGTTGCTAAATTTGGCAGCTTTTCATCCTTTCTTTCTGCCGTTTCTGTTATGTTGCAAGCTTTGTTAATCATAGAAAAAAGTACCTTATCAAATGTGGCAAGGTCTTGGAAAGTATACTCTTTACCTTCAAATAAGTAGATGTTGCGAGCGCGTCGTGTTGCATGACGCTTATAGGCATAGTCACCAAAATCAATTTTTGGATTATAAGGTGCTAGTCCATCGACACTAAAAGGAGCAAGCAAAGATTCTGCGGGGTTTTCGACTTTCATATTATGCATCATCAAAGAGAGATGTGTTGCCGTCGTCGGTGAAGATTCTTCTGTCGTCTCGCCAAAGGATGGGGTTTGATCCATATTTTGTGTCATATCAACAGTAACTCGGGCGGTATCTCCCACAACGTCTAACGCTTCACGCGGTAGGCTGGGTGTCTCTAGATGAGAGGGGAACCCACTTCTTGTCCTTGATTTTTTCTTGTTCTGCTTCGTCTTTTTTGACGCTTTTCCGTTCTTGCCCTTATGTTTTTTTGAGGCGCTCTTTGATGAGGGGGCGCTTAGTGTGCGTGAGGAGGTGGATCCATGTGTGTCTTTTGGAAACATTTTACTTAAAAAGAGCTGAAGGCTTTTTGTGTCATGGGTGTAGAGGAAAACATCTAGGTGATTATCAGCGGTTTTTAATGTGCGTTGCAGTGCGGCCTGGTCAATGGTGAGAGAGAGAGAAAGATTGCCAAGAAAGCCTGCTCGAAAGGTGCGAATTAAATGGGGTAGAAAAAAAATATCATTATGGGAATATGGGCCTTTATTAACTTTATAGCGTGTTTTGTCATATTTAAGGTCGGGTGAACTTGCTAATATTGTACGCTCAAGATTCAAGTAGAAAAGAATATTATTAAGCTCATAAATAATCATTGAATCTTGAATATGTGAATTATTCAAAAGATAAAGCGCCATATCCGTAATTTCAATTGTATCTTTATCAGAGATGAAAGATGCATTAGAAAAATTTAGAATAAAATTATAATAAACATCATTTTCTGGCGTAAGTTTTGCCCGAGCTTGAAGAGGGTTAACGATCTGTTTTACGGCACCTTGTGTCTCCACAAAGTGTTCAGGAAAATCAATGGATAAATGATCGAATACTGTGCTCCAAAGTGATTCAAGAGACGTTCTGACCACATAGACCGTTTCATCATAAAACATATTCATTTGCTGAGGTGTGGGAGGCGTTTTGGAAAACCGCTCAAGGCATTGGGAAAAATAATCGAGCAAGTCAAAATCAAGCGCATAATCGCATTTCAGGCGATAAAGCATAAGGATAGATTCTGGGACTTCATGTGAAACAGCAAAGGGGTTTATACTGCTATTCTGTGTCATATTGTTTAATTTTATACGACGTATGTTATTGAGGTATCGAGCATCTTTCTCAAAAAGATGTCTTACGTAGGGGCTTTTCAACCCTTTTTCCTGCACTGTTTTAAAAAGACTGTTGAGATTGCTTTTTCTCTTTTCTGCATCCGCATGCAGGTCTTTAAAAGAGCAGATGACGCCTTTGATGTCATAGGTGCGATTAAGTTCAAAAATTTCTTTTTCAAAATCAGGTGTGGTTGTGGCAAAAGAAGAAGGACAATAGAAAATAATCGATAAGAATAATAGTGTTTTAAACTTATATAACATGATGACCATTTTTGTTGAATGATAAGAATGTATAATTCGTTTATAGACAAAATGTCAAGATTTCTATTGTTATTAACTTCACGCATTATTTTTTTTGGTTGTAGGAATTTTCTCTCTCAAGTCATTATTTGATTTATGTTACAATAAATTATATAAGGTTAAATCCTTGATTTATGCGGATCAGGTCGTTACAACGCTTGGAGAGGAGAGTGAAGTGATGCAGAAAGAAATTACCGTGGTACCCTATGATCCAAGCTGGATCGGATTATTTGAGGAAGAGTCTCACGCGATTAAAAGTATTTTGCAAAAAAATTGTATCGAAGTGCATCACGTGGGCTCTACGTCTGTTCCTGGGCTTGCCGCAAAGCCTGTCATCGACATCATTGCGACGGTTGTAAGTGGGCCAAAGGCCATAGGCCCCCTCACCAAATCAGGATATCAATATGAAGGTGAGTGGAATATTCCCTTCAAGTTTGGATTTAAACGACGCCTTCCCCATAAGGTGAATTTACATATCTTTGAAATTGGCCATCCAGAAATTGAGCTCAATCTCTGCTTTAGGGACTATTTGCGTAGCCATCCAAAGGTGCGTGATCAGTATGCGGCACTCAAATACGCGCTATTGGATGATGAAGCGGCCCATCAGAAAAAGAGCAATTTTTTTAGAGGCTACACCCTTGGTAAATATGATTTCATCCAAGATGTATTGAAGGCTGCAGGGTTGAATTGTGTGCGATTTTTGAAATGCTCTCACCCGCATGAATGGAAGGTGGCAGAAGAAATATGCAATGATGCTGGATATGTTTTAGAGATTGATCCAGCGCACAAGGATGCGTGTCGGGTAGATTGGGTCGCCTATGAGGGTGCCCAGGTTGTGGGATATCTGCAGGGCGAAGTGTTGAATAATCTTGCAAAGCTTCAGGTGTTTGTCGTGACAAAAGCAAAGCAAGGTCAGGGGCTTGGGCGCCAATTTCTCTTGGCATTCGAACGGTGGTGCAAGGCTCATGGCTTTAAGGAACTATATATTGAAGATGCAAAGGATGCCTCGTTGTTTTTTAAAGGGCTTTGTTATCTTCCAACCGCTCCCTCTTTAGATTATTCCTCTTTTATAAAGAGGTTATAAAGTTGCGGTTTTAGGTTCGTTTGGTTTTGTATTGAGTTTTAGGTTCGTTTGGTTTTGTATTGAAATTATTTATGTCATGATCGGATTGTATAAACCTATATAAAAAGCATATATTTTTTTCAAAACGAAGGATATAACTATTTCTAAAGGAAATTAGGAAACGCTTATGTCAAATCATCCAGCCGATTATCAGAGCGACGAGACGCGCAACGGTCAAAAGGACCACAAGAATCATTTGTATCTGGTTGATGGGTCTGGCTTTATTTTTCGGGCATTCCATGCGCTTCCGCCTTTAACCCGTCTTGATGGCACGCCCATTAATGCGGTGTATGGTTTTACCACCATGTTGCTTAAAATTCTGGAGAAGACGGATGTGGATTATTTCTCTGTTGTGTTTGATGTGGCTAGGCGCAACTTTCGTCACGATATTTACCCAGAATATAAAGCAAATCGACCACCGCCCCCGCCTGAATTAGTTCCCCAATTCCCATTAATTCGTGATGTTTGCCATGCTTTTAATGTGGCGATTCTTGAACAGGATGGTTATGAAGCCGACGATCTTATCGCAACCTATGCGCTGAAAGCCTTGGAAGCGGATATGAATGTGACGGTGGTATCCTCTGATAAGGATTTGATGCAGTTGGTGCGACCAGGCATCGATATGCTTGATCCGTTGAAGGATCGGAAAATTGAAGCAGCTCAAGTTTTTGAGAAGTTTGGCGTTATGCCAGATAAGGTTGTGGATGTGCAAGCCCTTGCGGGAGATACCTCTGACCATGTGCCAGGGGTGCCTGGAATTGGGATCAAAACAGCAGCAGAACTCATAACCACGTTTGGAAATCTAGAAGCACTTCTTGCACGGTTGGATGAAATTAAGCAGCCCAAACGTCGCCAGAGTTTGCTCGATAACCAACATAATGCATTGATTTCAAAGCAACTTGTAACGCTGAAAGCGGATGTTTCTTTAGATGTGGGTCTGGATCATTTAAAACGTCAATCGGTGGATGTTCAAAAACTCACGCAATTTTTGGAAGCGCAGAATTTTAAAACACTCATTGCCCGCGTAAGTAGACTTGGTGCGGGTGCTTTAGATGGTGGAAGCCTTCCAAACGCTACATCCAAGGTGCTGCAGTCATCGGTTATCGAGGGCAACTACACCTTGATTCAGGATCTTGATACGCTGGATCAATGGATCGCAAGAGCCCGAAAAATGGGCCGAGTTGCGATTGATACCGAGACAACCAATCTTAATCCTCATTTAGCTGAACTGGTTGGTATATCTTTGTCCGTTGTGGAAGGAGAAGGGGCCTATATTCCGCTTGGTCATAAGGCAATACATAGTGTGGATATGCCTTTACATACGACAGGTGATCTTTTTGAGGTGGTCGCTGCACCTGAGGTGTGTCTTGCTTCTGGGCAACTGGATTTGAACGATGTGATTCTGCGCCTACGTCCCCTGCTTGCCGATTCGGGCGTGCTGAAAGTTGGGCACAATCTTAAATATGACATGGTTGTCTTAGCGCAGCATGGTCTTACCGTTGATCCTTATGATGATACGATTGTGATGTCTTATCTGGTGGATGGCGCGCGTGCAGGACATAGTATGGATGAACTAGCGCTGCGGCATTTGGGGCATAACACCATCCGTTACGAAGATGTAACCGGTACGGGAAGGTCGCAAATAACTTTTGATTATGTGGATCTTGATAAAGCGTGTGATTATGCAGCGGAAGATGCCGATATTACCTTGAGATTGCATACATTCTTAAAAGACCGTTTGTTTCAAGAAAAATTGATGCGCGTTTATGAACAGTTAGATCGGCCACTCATTCAAGTCTTAGCGGATATGGAAAGTGCTGGCATATTAGTTGATGCAACATATCTAAAGCGTTTAAGCGAGCGTTTTAATCTTAAAATTAAAGAGCTGGAAGCTGCTATTCACCAAGAAGTGGGAGAGGTTTTTAATATTGGCTCGCCTAAGCAATTGGGGGAGATCCTTTTTGATAAACTGAAACTACCCGATGCTAAGAAAAGCAAGACAGGTGCTTATGTAACAGATGTGGATGTGCTGGAGAATTTAGCGGGTAAGGGGGTTGCTGTTGCAGAGTTGGTGCTTGATTGGCGGGCTCTTTCAAAGCTGAAGAGTACCTATACGGATGCGCTCCAAAAACAAATTAATCCGCGCACCCTTCGCGTACACACCTCGTACGCGATGACAACAACATCAACCGGACGTCTATCGTCTCAAAATCCGAACTTGCAGAATATTCCTATCCGTTCGGAAGAGGGACGGGAAATCAGGCGCGCTTTTGTGGCAAAGCCAGGATTTGACATTATTTCGATGGATTATTCTCAAATAGAGCTCCGTCTTATTGCACACATGGCGGAGGTAGATTCTCTGATACAAGCCTTCCATCAAGGACTCGATATTCATGCAATGACGGCATCTGAAGTATTTAATGTCCCGTTTGAAAATGTGGATAGTGCGCTCAGGCGCAAGGCAAAGGCCATTAATTTTGGTATTATCTATGGTATTAGTGCGTTTGGTCTAGCGCGCCAACTTCATATTGAGCGCGGCGAGGCGAGTGATTATATTAAAGCCTATCACGCACGATATCCGGGTATTATTCAATTTATGGAGGACAGTAAGCAATTTGCACGCACGCATGGTTTTGTGGAAACACTGATGGGAAGGCGATGTTTTATTCAAGGCATTTCAGATCGAAATTCGGCGCTTAGAAACTTTGCAGAACGCCAAGCCATCAATGCACCTGTCCAAGGAACGGCTGCCGACATTATTAAAATGGCCATGATTGAAATACAGCGTCATAT
>JBQCDM010000267.1:0-4324 GCA_051961235.1 Nucleicultricaceae bacterium (SeqCode) | reverse complement strand
TTTTGTAAAACTAAAGGGTGATCAATTGATAGGTTTTCAAAATGGTCAACTAGCGGATCAAAATGGCCCCATTCAAGCGCTCAGCGCGTTCAATCCTCACTCAAAAATCATCGTCAATGACGGGCCTGTTGTGTGTGGCAGAATTAATCTTAAAGATAAAACGCCTCATCTTAGGCTCAATAATACTGATCATTCCATTGAAACCGCGCTTAAGGAAGCAGGGATGAGCCTCACAAACATGAAGGATATATATGTGGATGATATCAGCAAGAACAACCGGATCATTGTTGGCTATACCAGAGGACAACCCTTCATAGCAAGGCTACCATTCCATATCTTTGAAAAATAGATCAGACTCCTTAAAATCATTAATCATTCCAGTCCAGAGCCCCTTCAATCGGGGCTCTTTCTTTTTGTCTCTCGCCCATAAAAATATTGAATGATGATCATATTACCGTATGATGAATCAACTGGATCCCTCTCTGACATATAAAGTAAAGCCATGCAATCTATTGATACACTCCAATCCCTTCTTAGAAATGCAAAAGATGCAAAACGCGCGCTGCTGCTCCAATCGTTTTTTAAAACAGGAAAAGGGCAATACGCAGAGGGTGATCAATTTTTGGGCATTTATGTGCCAGTGCTACGTCAATATGCGAAGTCAGCGCGGGGGCTTCAACGAAGCCTCGTTGAGCCCCTTTTGTCCTCCCCCTATAACGAAGAACGTTTATTGGGCATGATGATCTTGCAACAGCAATTTCAAAAAGCAGATGCCGACGAACAACGAGAAATTATTCAGATCTTCATGCGTTATCTAGGCAACATAAATAATTGGAATTTGGTGGATTTTGCAGGCCCGTACATTTTTGGCCCTTATTTTTGGTCCAACACGCCTGATCAACTAAACGCTTGGGCCAAGTCAGACAATCTTTGGAAGAAACGCCTTGCGATCGTATCGACACATCATTTCATTAAGAATAACAACTTTGATTGGACGCTGAAGATTGCAGAAAAGCTGATGGCTGATCCGCATGATTTGATCCATAAAGCTGTTGGATGGATGCTGCGCGAAGTAGGCAAAAGGGACCAAAAAACGCTGGAAAAGTTTCTCGATCAATGGACAACACGCATGCCCCGCACCATGTTACGATATGCCCTTGAGCGATTTTCAAAAGAAAAACGTATGCATTACATGACGCTTAAAGACTGAAGTATTGCGAGTTTTTATTGTGGATCCTCGTACATAGACCTTAGGGGGCGCGCTAAATCTAAGAGATCTTTTGGATACTTATACATCAGGCGTTCCAATGCCTCATCTAAAGTAACCCAAGCAAAACCGGTATGTTCGCTAGAGAGTGTCACCGTCACAGATTTATCACACATACAACTGTAAAGAGACAAGATCAAGCCAACGGAATCATCCCCACCTCTTAAGGGGATTTCAATCGTAGAGAGCACAAAACCAAGACTTTTAGGCGTTGTGATAGTATGTATGCCTGTCTCCTCTTTCACCTCACGATGCAAGGTTTCTAAGACATCTTCTCCCCCCATCACCCGGCCACCTGGAATATCCCAATAATCACCATCTTTATGGTTTTTAAAAGTGGAAGTGTTCACTTTGAGCAGCAACACTGCCCCTGCTTTATTTTGGATAAAAGCCTTCACCCCTAAATAATAAAGCTTTTCTGTGCCCATGATTTATCTTCTCGTGTTATTTGAATCATCATAAAGAAGCTTTAACACACCACACATAAATTAGCTTT
Organism: Nucleicultricaceae bacterium (SeqCode); assembly: GCA_051961235.1. Taxonomy (GTDB): domain Bacteria; phylum Pseudomonadota; class Alphaproteobacteria; order Caedimonadales; family Nucleicultricaceae; genus JBQCDM01. Next base: position 2,561 of record JBQCDM010000267.1, on the reverse strand, counting down.
TACTCTTTTTGTTTGAAGGCAGCTTATTATAAAGTTTTATAGAGATCGCAGATCGTATAAACTTTCGATCAATTATAATCACGCGCCTATTTATCATGGCACAGCACCGAGGAATGCTTCATGGACGCTTCATTTATCCTTGTCGTTAATGCTGGATCAGCCACGCTAAAATGTGCCCTTTACAAACACACAGGTGGCACGCTTAAAGAAGAAATCGATTTTCACTTTGATCAATTACAAAAGCAGCTCATCATTAAAACACACGAGGACGAGGCCGCAAAAAAAACAGCCGAAAACTTTTCCCCAGGTGAGCCTGCTCATTTTTTTAAAGACGCCTTAGAGTATGTGGTGGACGCGGTTCACCACCATCTTGAGAAAGCACCATTGTGTGCTGTCGGACATCGGGTGGTGCATGGTGGTCATATTTTTAAAAAGCCCACCATCATCACACAAGAAACATTTAGGCATATGAAGGCGCTCGAACCCTTGGCCCCCCTTCACCAACCCTACAATCTTGAGGGGGCTATTTATTGCGCAGCCTTATTCAAAGACATTCCACAAATTGCCTGTTTTGACACGTCGTTTCATCAAAATCATCCACCTGTCGCTGATTTATATGGCCTGCCGTACGATTTCTATGAACAGGGCATCCGACGGTACGGGTTTCATGGTCTCTCTTATGAATACATTGCAAGTTATTTAAAAACCCACCATGCAAAGCTTATCCAAGGACAGGTTATTGTAGCGCACCTCGGCAGTGGCGCCAGTCTTTGCGCGATGCAAGGTGGCAGAAGCGTGGACTCTACCTTAGGCTTTACAGCACTCGATGGCCTCCCCATGGGCACGCGCCCAGGCCAGATGGATCCGGGGATCTTGCTCTATCTGCTTGATCAAGGCCTTACCCCCCCTTTGATCAACGACATTCTTTACAAAAAATCAGGCCTTCTTGGTATTTCCGGTATTTCATCTGATATGCGTCTCCTTGAAGCATCCAATGAACCAAAAGCACGCCTTGCAATCGATTATTTTGTTCACCGCGTCACCCGCGAGATAGGCGGGCTTGTGGTGTCATTAGGCGGACTTGATGGGCTTGTCTTTACAGCCGGCATTGGTGAGAACTCTGCTTATATTCGAGGACGGATTATCGAGCAATTACGTTGTTTTGGCCTGTTCTTGGACGATCAAGAGAATGAAGCAGCACATGAAATTATTTCATCAAGAGAATCAACCGCGCCCATTCTTGTTATTCCGACCAATGAGCAAGAACAAATCGCATACCTTACGCTTCATAGGGCCCAACATAGCTGAAAAAATATTTCTTGCCGTTTTCTTATCGCTTTTAAAATGAGTCTAATGCGCTACTTTCGGCCAACGCCGTGCCCATAAACTAATCGCCCACCAAACCAACCCCCTACCATAAGGGTTATCAATCCAGCTAGATCAATAAGCAGGGAAAGAGTGTTCGGCTCCAGTGGCTGTAAATGATCGAGTCGCAAAAACAAACGCGTTGCAAATAGCATGAATGAGACAAACATGAATCCCATATGTAGATAAACATCACGCATCGCGGGCCCTTCTGGTACATGTGTGAATTCTAAAAGACCTGCGAGCATAGCTATCACTGCCATTATACAACCAACAGCAAGCAAGCCTCCAGACCAGCTCCATGCCATCGCCCCAAAATACAGACCAGAAAAATCGCTAATAACAGCCAGTGTCCAACAAGCAATCGGAAAATGAACAAGGGCAGGATGCAGAGGATGTCTCATGGTTTACAAAAACGTGCTCAACAATGTTAAAAAACCTGCCACTGCGATGCTTGCATGAATCACCACAACGGCTTTGGGTGGCAGCTTTTTACGCAAATGAAATGAGGCCAGGAAGAATCCACCCAACGCTGCAATCAACAGTAAAACAAAGCCAATTAACATCTGCTTTGATTCAGAATTTTGCAACAGCAAAGTGATCAACAAAATAAGACCCGTCGCACCTAACAATGCGTGTACAAGCGATAATGCCCAGGGCGCAAACTTGCCACGAAGCACCCTTGATGCAAGAACCAAACCACCAATCGCTGCTATGGCGAAGATTAACAATGTATAATTAAACATATTAATTCTCCCTATTATTATTAAAATTTTATAATACCCTATCATTGTTTTTATTTTGATCCAAGATCATAAAATTCAAAGCTATTTTTTACTTATGTGACAAAATTTATTTTTTAAATACCTTTGGAATAACAACATTTATTATTTATTTGGCAGAATTTTTTATTTAAATAATTTTTTTATTTGAATCGATCAGGATTGTTCTAATACCTTTGTGCACTCAACACCCGTATCATCGAATATTTAATATATAAAGGGCCGTAGTGCACACCACAGCCCCTTATAAAAAACTAGAATTATTATATCTTTAAGGTGTTTGATTCTTTCCAAAATTAAGACATTTTTAGAATTCAATCATCTCTTTATCGAGACATTTTAGTTTTTTCAGCTTCATCTGGAATAATCTTTTCCGCATTTTTGATGAGATCAGAAGAGAAGGTAATACCCAAC
>JBQCDM010000266.1:0-10292 GCA_051961235.1 Nucleicultricaceae bacterium (SeqCode) | reverse complement strand
AATAATTGTTGCCAATTATTAAAAAATCATTAATATGAATATCGTTACGTTATTCATGTTCCTGACAGCATGAAGTAATAGTGTAACATTGGATCTGTTCAGAGGGAAGGAGCACCCTTCTGAACAGGCCAATATTAAGATGCAATCAATATTTTTTAAGCGGTTAAGCTATTTTCTGCATAAATTGCTTATCGATGTTTGGTGTTATAAAGGTAAAAGTAAGGACTGTGGAAAACGATGGTCCTTATTTTTTTAAAAAGACATCCTTAAAGACATGCTTGTTTGAGATTATTTGCTAACGCGCTTCTTTTGATTCAGATCGAAAAAGATTTAAGCTTATTATTAGAGTTGGAGGGAAGCGAATGATTGGTCTCATGTTTTTGAAAATCAAATCAATCATGACAATTTTCATACTAATATTTTTTTAACAATGGGTAACAATTGTGCAAAGGCCCTAGGTTAATATGAAGGATGAAGGGGTCCATGCAAACCATCCTCTCTGTGGCCCCATTCTTTGCGCTGATGCGCAGTAGGCATGTTTGGAGAGCGTGTAAGGGGCAGAGCTCTTGCCTTGATGGTTTTATGAAAGTGGTTGTGTGGAAGCGGGGGTAAGATGATAGCTGGCCAATGGCGGCCCCAGTGGTTAGGCTTAGTGTGGTGTACTGAGTACCAAGATGCATATTATTCCTACAGTAGTGGTTAAGTATAATACCGATAGTACAACCCCGGGGCGGTGTAATACCTGCAATGCGGCCCCGGGGCGGTGTGCTTAATTTACTTGGCACTTTTTCTTCAATATAGAAGAGTCAACTATTGAAAACACCCCATGTTCATATTGGAAACACCGGGTACTGTTAGATTTTGTGGGATTGTAAGCCCAGCAAATGCTGCAGTGTACCTATGTATGATTTCTTTATTCACAACGTCAGGGTTTACCTTAATGCTCCTTTCCACGTACATAAAAATGCTTTTTTCAAGATTAGCGAGTGCTTGATCTCCATGTTTTTGAGCATAGGCTTTTTTATAGCTCTCTAGGTCGTCTTCTACAAGAGATTGGGAAGCAAAAGACGGCGTGCAATAAATTAAATTTGCAATAACCATAAGGTAGGAAAAGTTTTTTAACATGTTGAGTTCCTTATCAATTTTCTAATGAATATACGGAGTGTTGTGCCGGTGGAGTCATCATTCGTGGTTGTGCAGGTGCATGCCCATATCTTCTTTGTACTTCCTGGACTTGTTCTTCCGTTGCTTGGCCTGTACGTGACGATTCATGTAGAACATGGATCTCATGATGCATTCTGCGTTGATTTTCTTCCACACCTTCGTCATGTGTTCTTGTTGCAAAACCAGCAGTTGCTTGCGTTAAAAGAATAAGGCTGAGTGTTAATGTCGTAAATGTTTTCATAGTAAAATCCCTGATAAAATATTTTTTGTAAAATATGAGTCAACATAAATCAGAAAATTCCTGTGTGGAATCTGATCTTTTTTTTGTGTCTGGGAGATGTTGGGGGTTCGGGCGGCTTAATCCGTCACCAGTCGGAAGGCCGCCCTCGATAGAGTAAAAGAGCGCTTCCATACATTATGGGAATAACGGCAAATAGATGTGCAAGCACATGCAGCAACTGCAAGAGTATTGGCGGAAGCTGCAATGATGTGCTTTAAAGTACTCATCTTATTTGCCATTATTTTTTGATTATTTAACGCTAATCGAAAATAAATATCTTGTAAAGACTCGTTTATAAAAATTTGTTTAAAAGTCAGAAAATTTTTGCATAGGTCTCTCCATTTTTTTTCTTCATGTTTGCATAGTAATGAAATACCAGAACAGCAAGTATGACCGAGCCTGTCATGGTCAGTGCCATGGGGCGCTGGTCAGTTGTCTTCAAAAATGATACGAGGTAGGCAAGGCATCCAGCACCTGCAAGTTGCATAAATCCATAAAGCGCTCCAACGTATCCAGCAATAGAGCCAAATGGCGTGAAGGCCATTGCATAGGTGTTTGGCCAAATAAACGTGGATCCAAAATAAAATACAATAATGGGAGCGCCAATCGCAAATGCGTTAATTCCCCATAGGATATGGCCGACATACAAGATAACGCTGGCTATCATCATAATCATCCATCCAAGCTTCAGCATTGCTGTTGGTCCATATTTTTTTACCATACGCGCATTGACCAAGCCAGCAATAGCATAAGCAGTGCCGCACCCTAAAAATGTAAACCATCCAAACTGGGTTGGGGTCATGCCCGATTTCTCGATCATAAGAATAGGTCCTGCTGTAAACCACGAAAAGAAAGCGCCGTAACACAGAAATACGCAAAGACTACCGCACATAAAATCAGGGCTCTTGAGTAAGTGTCGATAAATCGATCCAATTTTTGGCAGATTGAGTGAGACTCTCTTATTTTCTGGTAATGTGTCTTTGAAATAGAAAGCAAACAAAAAAATGGACAAAAAAGCGTATAGAACCATAAAGGCAAAACTTGATCGCCATCCTAAATGATCTTGCAAGATGCCCCCAAAAACAGGTGCAGCCGGGACAATGAACATAACGAGAATCATAAGATATGAGCCATAGCGAGACAAATCATCGCCTTGAAAATAATCGCGAAAGATCGTGCGCCATAATGCTGCACAAGCACCAGCGCCAATGCCTTGTATCATCCGTCCCACAAAAAGTATTTCTATGGAGCTCGATAAAAAGCATATCCAACTGCCAAGACACATAATGACCAATCCAAAAAGAATCGGCGCTTTTCGCCCATAGCGTTCAGACAAGGGGCCATAGATCAGTTGAGAACATGCAACACTCATCATATAGATGGCCATCGTCCATTGAGCATACTGTGCGGTTGTATTGAAGGATGTGCTAATGAAAGGGAGGGATGGCGCATAGATATCGGACGCTACTTGTGTAAGGCAAACAGCGAAGATTAGAATTCCAAGGGTTCGTAAGTGATGCAATTTTTCCACCATATCATATGTTCTCAACTAGATATAGTATTGATTGACTAGTTAGTCAATGGATCATATTATTTTAAAATGGCTGGTATGATTTTTCACTGTAATGATCGTGATCTGTGATAGATAAAATTCTTGAGGTCATTAAAAGTAATATGGGGTAGGGCGATGAGTGGGCAAGAGACGCGTGATAAGATTTTAGCAAGTGCCCGTATGCTTTTTGTGGCTCACGGGTTCACAGGCACATCAATGGGAAAAATTGCTAAAAATGCAGGCGTTAACCACAGCCTTCTCTTTCATCATTTCCAAAACAAAAATGCCCTTTGGAATGCCGTAAAGTTATCCATTGTCAGTGAATCTAAGAAAAGAGACTATGCGATTCCATCAATCACATTGCCTTTTCCTGAATTTATTAAACAGATGGTTTTGAATGTGACACACTTTTACCGCAGCAATCCTGATATTGTGAGGATGATTCAGTGGCAGCGTCTCGATATTGAACACGCGACTGAAATTGGTATAACACGCTCTAGCGAGTCCACCCTCTGGTTAGAAGCCTTTGAACACTATCAAAACAATAAAGAGATGAAATCATCCATAAAGCCTATATTTGCTTTAACATTTATTTTGTCCATATTGAGTTCAGCTGCGCTGGATACGAATGCATTGCTTATCAACAAAGAGGAACAAGAGCATTACCTGAGCTTTTGTGCAACGTCGATTCTTCAAATTTTAGAGGAATAAATAGGCTTCATATGGTTGCATTAAGGAGTTTTTAAATTTTTCCTGAAATGCTACGTGTCATAAAAATAAGTGAAGGAGGCTATATGCGCTTGAAATCAGTGATCGTTGGGTTAAGTTTTGTTGTGATCAGCCACGCTCTAATGGCGGGGCGATTTGATATTGATTGCGATATAAAAGACGGGGGCAATCATCAACGGTTTGTGCATGTTTATGATTCTACCAGCAATAAAGTAGAGCGTGTCGTGAAGTTACACTATGGTTTGAATTCGTTTGAAGATGTTCCCGAATACCAATCCAGCACATCTCTCAACAAGCGTGTGACATTGCTCATCCAAATTACTAGAGAAGAACAACCCTCTGCATCATTTATGGAAATTGAATCTGGAGCGCTTATTAGCCTTTTAAGTTACGGCATAGCATCGTCAGATCCATCTATCATTCGTCGTGTGACTGTAGAAACAAACAAGCTCTTATAAAAAGGGCTTTCTTTTTTGTGATGCATTCCTTAATATTGTTTTGTGTTACATTAAGTGTTGGTAGGCTTCATATGATGAATTTGTTTTCACTAGGCTTTGAAAAACCGGTTGGTGGTAACAAGCATCACACAGGAAAAAAGACGCGACGTTCGCGTTCTGCGTTTCGCGTGCATCTAGAAGTAAGCCAAGATTTATTTGGAGATTGGGTTGTGCTTGCAACCAAACGATCAAATGCACGCCGCCAAATATGCTTGTCTCATGCGGTGGTCCCCCAAAAAAGGATGGCGCAAGAAGCTGTTAGATCATTTTTAGATCATACCTTGAATCAACACACGATGATAAATGCGCGTTGCATATATCTTGATTATCACGAAAATGAAAACCTTTTTTCTTGGGTACCCTCTCACTTTCCTTTAGAGCGTCTGAACATCACTGAAATCCAGTGAGAGGGGAGATTGATTTTATGAGAACTTAGAGACCAATTTATCTTCATGGGCTGGGTAATTTTGCATGATCGGGATAAGCTCTGATAAATCATCCACGATATGAAAAAGGTTTTTGTCGCTCTCTCGAACAAAGCCATTATCAATCATGTGTTGCACAAAATTATCAAACAATGGACGCCAGTAGTTATTGATATTTAAAAAGAAAATTCCCTTCTTATGGAGTCCTACTTGCTTCCAGGTTAGCATTTCAAAGACTTCATCGAGTGTTCCAAATCCTCCAGGCAGAATCAAAAAAGCATCCGAATTTTCAAACATTTTTTGTTTGCGTTCATGCATTGTAGAGACAACATGTAATTCGGTAATATGATAATTGGCGCCTTCATATTCATCTAGAAATTCAGTCATGAAACCAAGAACATAGCCATTATGGTTGAGGGCGGATTCGGCCAAAATTCCCATGAGGCCTACTTTAGCGCCGCCATAGACGAGTTTAATATTATTGGTTGCAAGAATGGCTCCAAGATCTTTTGCAGATTCCCGATAGATTTCTTTTGTATTGTTAGATGATCCGCAATAAACGCAGACCGATTGTATCGTTGACATAATTTCCCCTATTTTTAAGATTGTCATATCAGTCTTTTTGCAAGGGATCAAGCACGAGTACGCATAAAAAAAGCGCCTCTTGGAGAGGCGCCCTTAAAGTGTAAGGGAAATACGCCGTCCTTATTATGAACATCCACTCGTACTGCCACACGTGACGCATTTTAAGCAGGTTCCATTGCGTACAAGAGTAAAGTTACCACATTCATGGCAGCTATCTCCTTCATAGCCCTTCATACGTGCTTCATTAATCACCTCACGCATGTTTTCTTCATTGCTATCTACGTCAATAGTCTGAAATGGTGAGGCTTCTTCTTGGTGAATGGTTGTTGTCACTGTGGAAGAAAGGGCGGTTGTTCCATCGCTGACCATATAATTACGTGTTTCAGAAGCTGTGGTGCGGCCTTTGTTTTTATTTTGTAGAACATATAGGTTCCCTCGAATAAAGCCATTGCTTGCAAGACGGCTTAATGCCTCAATCTCAGATGAGTCGTTGCTATTTTCCTCGCCCATATTTTTTCCAACGCCAATGCTATCAGGTAGGTTATCCCCTGGATCTGCATGCGCTAAGTCTTTACGACCAAGATATGAAACAGCTAACTCTCTAAAAATATAATCAAGAATAGAGGTTGCCATTTTTATCGCGCTGTTGCCTGTTACAAGGCCTGAGGGTTCAAATCGTGTAAAGGCGAATGCATCCACGTACTCCTCAAGAGGAATGCCGTATTGTAATCCAATGGATATGGCCATCGCAAAGTTATTCATCAAGCTTCTAAAAGCAGAGCCTTCCTTGTGCATATCAATGAAAATCTCGCCTAAACGACCATCTTCGTACTCGCCTGTACGCAAGTAAACACGGTGTCCACCAACGGTTGCTTTTTGCGTATATCCCTTACGACGATTCGGCAGTTTTTCGCGGTGGCGGACCAAACGTTCCACAATCTTTTCAACAATTTTTTCCGTCACAACAGTTGCTTGTTCCGCCTTTGGATATGCATGAATGTCATGATCCTCATCGCTTTCTTCCTCGATCAAGGCAGCACTCAATGGTTGAGAAAGCTTCGAGCCATCACGGTAAAGCGCATTTGATTTTAAGCATAGCTTCCAAGAGAGCATATAAGCATCCTTACACTCATCAACGCTTGCCAGATTGGGCATGTTGATGGTCTTAGAAATCGCGCCTGAAATGAAAGGCTGAATAGCTGCCATCATCAAAATATGGCTCTTGGTTGATAAGAATCGTTTGCCAAGACGACCACATGGGCTTGCACAATCAAAAACAGCCGCATGCGCAGGCTTAATATGTGGAGCATCCTCAAGGGTCATCGCACCACAGCAAAATGTGTTAGCATCCTCAATGTCAGCTTTTGAAAAACCTAAGAAGCTGAGCAGATCGAAGTTGAGGTGCTCCAATTGCATCTTAGGCACACCCAACTCACGTGTGAGGAATTCCTCACCAAGCGTCCATTTATTAAAGGCAAATTTGATATCAAAAGCTGATTTTAAAGCCTCACGAAGGCTCTCAATTTGAGAATCTCCAAATCCTTTGGCTCTCAATACATCAAAATTAATGAACTTAGAACCTTCAAGAGTGCCGTGTCCAACCGCGTATTTAACAATCTCTTCCACTTGTGTGGCATCATATCCAAGGCATTTCAGTGCGTGTGGCACCATCCGGTTGATGATCTTGAAATATCCACCACCTGCAAGCTTTTTAAATTTCACAATGGCAAAGTCAGGTTCGACACCCGTTGTATCGCAGTCCATCACGAGACCAATGGTTCCAGTGGGTGCAATCACCGTGGTTTGGGCATTGCGATAACCGTGTTTTTGGCCAAGCGTATAGGCTTTATCCCATGCTTTTTGTGCTTCTTGCACCAGAACAGGGGCGGGCGCGTGTGCAACATCAAGGGGAACGGGATGAATGGTCAATCCCTCATATCCAGTTGTTTCGCCATAGGCGGCTCTTTTGTGGTTGCGGATGACGCGTAGCATATCATCCTTATTCAGAGAATATTTTTTGAAAGCACCTTGCTCAGCTGCAATTTCAGCAGAAGTTGCATACGATATTCCCGTCATAAGAGCGGCAAGGGAGGCACCAAGTGAACGTGCTTCTGGGCTATCATAAGGAAGACCCATAGCCATCAAGAGGCCACCAAGGTTTGCATAGCCTAAACCGAGGGTTCTAAATTCATAAGAGAGTTGAGCAATTTCCTTGGAGGGAAACTGCGCCATAGCAACAGAAATTTCAAGCGCTAATGTCCATAAACGTACAGCATGTATATACGATTCATGATCAAATTCTGCATTGACGTCATTCAGATCATAAAACGTTGCAAGATTGAGAGATGCTAAGTTGCACGCTGTATCATCCAGAAACATGTATTCGGAACAAGGATTGGATCCATTAATACGACCGCTTTGTGGACACGTATGCCATTCATTAACCGTCGTATCAAATTGGATGCCAGGATCTGCGCAAGACCAAGCAGCATAGCCAACCTTATCCCAAAGCTCGCGCGCTTTTAAGGTTTTCATGATCTTTCCGTCAGTGCGACCAATAAGATTCCAGTCTTTGTCATTTTGTACAGCTTCTAAGAAAGCGTTGTTAACGCGAACAGAATTGTTTGAATTTTGTCCAGAAACGGTGAGGTAGGCTTCTGAATCCCAATCCGTATCGTACGTGTCAAAGCTGATGGATGTAAATCCTTGCTCAGCATATTGGATAATGCGTTTAATTGCATTTTCAGGAACCAGCGATGCTTTAGCATCCTTAATGGCGTGTCTTAAATCTTCATTGCTTTTTGGATTAAAACGCGTCTCATCCTCTCCGGTTTGGCAAGCAGCCATAATAGCGGCAAGGTGTTTTTTTACGATCTTTGATCCCGTTACAAGGGAGAGTACTTTTTGTTCTTCGTTGACTTTCCAGTCTATAAATTCTTCAATATCTGGATGATCAATATCAACGATGACCATTTTTGCAGCACGACGTGTTGTTCCGCCTGATTTAATAGATCCGGCTGCGCGATCACCAATTTTAAGAAAGCTCATAAGGCCGGATGAGCGTCCACCTCCTGAAAGAGATTCTCCGCGACCACGTAAATTTGAGAAATTTGTACCTGTGCCGGAGCCATATTTAAATAATCGTGCTTCACGAACCCAAAGATCCATAATGCCACCTTCATTAACCAAATCATCTGTAATGCTTTGAATAAAGCAGGCGTGAGGTTGAGGTCGTGCATAGGAAGAGTTCGAAGCCATGAGTTCTTCTGTTGAAGGGTCGACATAATAGTGCCCTTGTGATGGTCCATCAATCCCATAAGCCCAGTGCAACCCTGTGTTGAACCATTGTGGGGAATTAGGCGCGCCCACTTGCAGGCACATCATTGCACGCATTTCATCAAAGTAGGCAAGAGCATCTTCTTCAGAATCAAAATAACGATGTTTCCAACCCCAATAAGTCCATGCACCAGCAATACGATCAAATACTTGTTTTGCAGAGCGTTCACCTGTGGTGGGTGTTTTCTTCGTTTCTGCTGTTTTTGAACACAACCAAGCAGGGATGCCTTCTTCTTCAACAGATTTTAGCGAAGTTGGGACACCGGCTTTTCTGAAATATTTTTGAGCTAGAACGTCTGATGCCACTTGTGACCAGTTTTCAGGGACTTCAATATCATCAAGTTTAAAGACAATTGAACCGTCAGGATTGCGTATCTCACTGCTCGTCTTCACGAATTTAATACCATCATAGGGAGACCCCCCTTTTTTCGTAAAGCGGCGTGTGATTTTCATGAGTGATCCTCGTAAAAGTGGTTATAGCGATGTGAGAAGCATGCACAACATATTGTAATATCAAGAAGGAATTTACACTATATGTTGATAATTCAGTCTTGAGTGTGCTGTGAGTTCGCACGTTCGTCAACAAGAATTTTATACAAAATTTTCATCATCAGCCCTTGACAAATTCCGAAACGATGGTGCTTCAAGATGTTGTCCTGATGGGCATTTTGATATTAACGAATTGGGAGCGTCGAGACTTCTCTCGTTCCCCACTGTTTTAACAAATAATTCATAATTGGCAATATTATTTGTGGTGATTTTGATAAAAAACGTGAAAAAAGTGAATCATTAGAATGATGAAAGCAGCTGAGCCTTGACTCAACTGCTTAACATATTACCCATAATGATAGGGTTAGATGATACTTTGATGGATAAGATGTTATTTAAGGGGATACTCTCATCCATAGATTTTTAGAGGTCACCATTTTCTTCTTGATCAGACTTTTTTAATTGTTCTTTCAACTCAGCAATCTCTTTTTCGTTCTCAGCAATCTTTTCATTTTTCTTTCTAATCACTTCTTGATTTTTGCTTAAGAGGCCAGATTGCTTTTGGACAACTGCCTCATTTTTAGTCATAGCTTTCTCGTAGACCTCGGAAAATTGTTGTTCAGCCTTTTGAAGCTCTGCTTGAAGTTGTTGCTTGAACTGGAGCTTTAGAGCCGCTTCTAGTTGTTTAAGAGCGCTTGTTTTTGCTCGTTCTGCTTCCTCAAGCTCTTGTTGTTTTGCTGTTTGAAGTTCTTCTAATTTGCTTGCAAAAGTTTTTTCAGCTTCTGCTTTCTGCTGTGCAAGCTGTTTGTTGCGTGCTTTAAGATTCTCATTTTCTGATTGGATGGTTTCACGCTCAGATTCAATAGATTTAAGACGTTTTTGAGTTTCACGTACTGTTCCTTCAGAGCTTTCTAGCTTTTGTTGTAGTGTTACTAGTTTTTGAGTTGCTGATGTTTTCTCAGATTCTAATGTTTTCTCAGATTGTAATGTCTCTTCTTTTGCTTGTTGTACTGCAGCTTCCAGCTCTTTTATTCTTTCGCTTGAGGTTTCAACAGTCCTGCCTAGAGATTCAACGGACGACTCATAAGTCTTTATCGCTTCCTCTTTTGCTGCAAGAGCAATTTTGACTTGAGAAAGCTCTTCCTCACGTTGTTTTAGTGTTCCTTTGCTCTCTTTTAATAATGTTTTGAGTTTCTCAAACTCTTCTTTCAATTGTTGGTGTTGAGTATCAAGTG
>JBQCDM010000265.1:0-3806 GCA_051961235.1 Nucleicultricaceae bacterium (SeqCode) | reverse complement strand
AGCCAGAAGAAGTCTGTGGCTTAGATGTATTCTGGATCTCTGGCGCCTTAAAATAGCCAATCGCGCGATCTGTTGTTGTTGCCGTGGCTTGATGCGCATGGTGATGCAAGGCATGCTTGATCACACTAATGAGCATACTTCGAACATGGTTGGCATCTTGAAATCGGACTTCCGTTTTAGCAGGATGCACATTCACATCCACCCAAAGAGGCGGCACATCGAGATGCAAAACCACGACAGGATGACGATGGAGAGGAATATAATCTTGGTAGGCGACACGAAGCGCACTCACCAACGTCTTGTCTTTAACAGGTCGATTGTTAACAAACAAAAATTGGCTTTGCTGGGAAGAGCGATGATAGGTGGGAAGGCTGATAAAACCTTTCAGTGTTAAGGCATCGCGTGTCACCGAGACTTCGATGGCATCATCAACAAAATCACTGCCCAACACACTACGCAAGCGTGCATCCGTCTTTGTCAATGCCACATCCTGCGGATAAGATAAAAGAACACGATTCTCGTTCTCAAGATGAAATCCAACCGTTGGATGTGCTAAGGCCAGCCTTTGCAACATTTCAATAATATGGTTCAACTCGACCGAATCGGACCTCAAAAACTTGAGACGTGCCGGTGTTGCGTAAAAGAGCTCTCGAACCTCTATCAATGTACCCGTCTCTAGAGAAGCGGGTGTAAGTTCCCCTTTTTGTCCCCCATCCACTTGAATTTGCCAAGCGTGTTCTTGGCCTTTTTCCATACTTGTGAGCGTAAACCTGCTAATGGAGGCAATTGATGGAAGCGCCTCGCCTCGAAATCCAAGTGTATTAATATTAAATAAATCTTCATCTCGAATCTTCGATGTGGCGTGTCGCTCAAGGCATAGCATCATGTCATCAGGAGACATACCACACCCATCATCCCGCACACTAATATAGCTTTTACCCGCATCCCGCACCTTAACGCTGATCTTTTGAGCGCCTGCATCAAGAGCATTTTCAACCAATTCTTTCACAACGGAGGCGGGTCGTTCCACCACCTCGCCTGCGGATATTTGGTTAATCAGATTTTGAGGGAGGATACGAATCATCAAGCTACTCGCATTTTCTTTAAATATTCACGTGTTAAAATTTTACTCTCTTCAACAGCAGGCTGATCGAAGGCATCAATTTTTTGATACAATGCCAAGGCAATCACTTCGATCATCGCATGCACCAAAAGTCCACCTAAAACCTCTTCATTCAAACGCTCAAAAGTAAACTCTCTAACAACAGCACCGTTGTTACGCAAAGACTGAATGGTTGCTAGATTTTCAGCAGAGAGTAGATCCCCCATACTAGCACCATTCATATATTCCAATCGTGCATCGTGCGTCTGAATAGGGTGCGCATAAATGCTCTCATCAAAAGAACGTTGCCCTAAAACATTAAAAATCTTGTTTTTCGGACCATCAGCATAGAGCTGCAGCAAGCTGTGTTGATCGACAGTACCCAGGGATTGAAGTGGCGTCATGCCTTTACCTTCTTTTCCAAGGCTTTCAGCCCAGAGCTGTCTAAACCAGAAACTATAAGAAACCAAGCGGTCCAAATAAGGCATCATGACAACTTCAGCATACGTGCCTCGATCATGTGCATCCAGCATCAAAGCAAGACCTTCAATAAAATCTTGATTCTCATTGCTTAAAATGATCTCTAATTGGGAAAGAGCAGACGCTTTTAGTTTCTTGCAATCCACCCCCGCAATTAATGCCGGAATCAAACCAACCACTGAAAAAATAGAAAAGCGTCCACCAATATCATTCGGGTGAGGGATGATTTCGAGTTTTAATTCTTCTGCAATACGATGCAGCGGAGAATCTTTAATTTCGGTGATAACGGCCACATTCTTCATTGTCTTTGAGTCAGGCAAATGTTCCAAAAGTGCCAAAAATTGGAACAGTGTTTCAGCCGTTGATCCTGATTTCGAGACAATTAAAAACGCAGATTTCTCTAAGTTCATTTCAGATAAAAAAGATTTAAATGTCGAGGGATCAATGTTTTCAAGAAAATGCACACGAGGCCGCGCAAAAGAATGCACGGCATACGCATGCTTCAACTCACACAACGTTTTTGCCCCAAGGCTTGAGCCTCCTGTTCCAAAAACATAAAGATCAAGGGATTCTTTTTGTACTTTTTCCACAAAAGGTGACTGCAAAATCTCATCCTGATTCTTTAATGTAGAAAGAAAAGGATAATCTCCGGCTGTATACTTCTCACGGATTTTCCGAATAATTTCTTCTGCGTTCGAACAATGCTTTGCAAAATGGTCACTTGCATTCTGTGTTGCATGGGTTTGATGGTAAAGGGTCATAAACAATCCTGAATAATAGTGTTTGATGTTAGGATTAATAAGATAGAATTCAAAGTGCAATCAAAAAAATGATATGCACCTGATATGTTTTAAAATAGCGATATATAAAGGCGGAAATTTAAACATCCCATCAAAACGACATCTGAGGAGACATTCAGATTTAAAATCATGACGACTGTTTTATTGTGTATGTTTTTGAATCTTCAAGATGTATGCGCTTCATATGTTCTTCAAACTCTTTTGCATCTTTAAAGGTTGTCACTTCTGCGCTTGAATGGTCCACGATTAATCTGCCTAATATATGGTCCATTTCGTGTTGGAAAACCTTGGCTGCGAATCCCTCTAAGATATCTTCGACCCATGTTTTCTCAAGGGTTTGATAGCGTACTTTAATTTTTTTCCATCTATTCAACTTCACACATCGAAGAGGTACTGAAAAACACGCCTCAGTCCCCTCAACATCCTCTTCTCCCATCGGTTCAAACGATGGATTAATGACAACACGCAAATTCTCCGTTGTGCGATCGGGTGTATAAATAAAAATAGGATGATTAACACCAATTTGAGGTGCTGCAAGCCCTGCACCGCCTTTTAAGATCTCATGACGCACAAACTGCAACCGTTCAACGGTTGCCCCTGCAAGAGACCACACATCATCTTTTAAAGTAGAAGAGGGTGTACGAAGAACACCCTCTTCATCTTCATCAGAAGTGATAATTTCATTGTATTTTTCTGTAGCATAAGCAGCCATGACTTTTTCCTATCATCAAACGTTTGTTAAGGTGCATTACACCACCTACAGGCAAATAATACGCGCCAACCCTTAGATATACAACAACGCGCTCATGATATATGCCCATCGTGCTAATATTAACGCTTAACACGATGGATTAAGTAAAACATAAATGCACACTGGCCCTAAAAAATACATTTCTAAAGAAAAGAAGCCAGCTCTTCTTCTGATTGATTTTACTATCTTTTTTTTTGGATCTTCTTTATAAAGTAGCAAGCCTGTTATTAATTATGGGCACTTTAGAAAGTTAAAGTTACATCATGCGATCATTCTTCACATCATTGCCCTTTGTGATACTTTCTGCTGTGTCCATGAGTGTCTTTTCTTTTGATCTTTATATTCCGTGCCTTCCAAGCATTGCGCTCTGGTTTGATACAACCCAAGAATATGCAAAATTGACCATCAGCGCTGGAATTGTTGGATCAAGTCTATTTACATTGATTTTAGGTCCACTCTCTGATGCGGTGGGGCGGCGGCTCATTTTGGTTTACAGCCAGCTCGTTTTTTGTATCGCAAGATTTATTGCTGCTTTTTCACCGACCATCGAATTCTTAATGGTCATGCGCTTTATACAAGGCGTTGGTTCATCAGCTGCCATTGTGCTTTCCCTTGCGATTATCTCAGACTCTTTTCCTAGAAAACGCGCCGGCATCTATTTTGCCTACGTTTC